>CAYUGX010000256.1:0-7362 GCA_964444375.1 uncultured Porphyromonadaceae bacterium
TATCTCTTTTGGTTGGTTCATTTAGGTAATTGAAAACTTATAATCATATTCTTTTTGTCACGGTTACTATTAATTCACTATGAAAAACTAAGCGGTTAAGATAATAATCAACTGGCTTAAATATTATCTGGAAAGCCTTACATATGATTTTAAAAATAATAGAACCTTGTATTACTTTAAAATGTTTTCTAAAGAAGAACCAGAGTAAAAATCTTGATAGATCATCTCCAATTGTACCTTCAGTTTTGATTGATTCAATATGTAAGCCATAGTTGCTGAAAATATTCTTTATGCTTTCTTTGGTATAATATCTTGTGTGAATTGGTGGTATAATCCACCAAATTTTTCTGAAAAATCTTGATCTATAACCATCAATATCATTAGGAACCTGGAATAAAAACTTCCCCCCGGGCTTTAAGGTTTTAGATATCTTAATTAATAATTCATCAATGCCGATCATATGTTCCAATACACCTCTTGATATTATTAGATCAAATGTACAATCCGAAAAATCCATCTCTTCAAAATACCCCTTGTAAATTTCAGGCTTTTTATTTTGCGTGCCCTCAATTACGATTTCATTGATATCAGTTCCACAACAGTTTACACCTAAATCATTTAATGCCCTTATCAAATCACCAGTTCCACAACCTATATCTATACATCTGATATTTTTTTTATTAGTGACACCAGCATATTTTAAATACTTCTTTGCTCTTCTTTTAATTAAATTCTTTATATAATATGTATTTGCAGATTGATAAGGTCCACCCCCGGAATGTATATTCTGTGGATAATATCCAGAATCAGTATAGTAATCGTTAGCATTATAGATATCTTTAGCCTCTGAGAAATAATAGGGGTGTAGAAAGATACTACTACATTTATTACACTGTACTACTAAATTATAGGCATCGTTTGGTAGAGTATCATGGTCAGCTGTATAAACAAAGTTGTAATCTTTGGGTACTCGTATAAACAATGTCACTAACTTATTTACTGCTTTACAATCTAAACAAGCTATTTTTTCTACTTTTTTCATTAAGAAGTTTTCAAACTCAAAATCACTAGCGTTGCGTCTTAGTTAAAAGATTTTCAACTGGTTAGTATTTTGTTCTCTAATATTTTGACATTCTGCATTTTGATAGAGTTTAATACTCCCAATTGTTCGACCACCGGAGCTTCAAATTAAACTCATTTATTAAACACTTAAACATTTCTCTTTTCACACACTTTACTCACACTAGGCAGCATATTTTACCCACCTATTGTTCGGGTTCATTTGACCTGGCAAGGGCAACTTGAAATCATCAATTTTGACCTGTTGTTTTGGAATGTAATGAACCATCATAACTGCAAGCTTTTTCTTCTTTAAGATACTATAAACCTTGCATTTAATAAATCATTTTAATTTCCTTTCCCTAGTGTTGATAAGGGTTGTAGCGTTTTCAGCAGACCCTAATTATGTTTAAATGACTATTAAATAAATTTCTTTTTTTTAGCTTAATCAAAGAAATGGTATTCAAAACAGCAAAGGCTTTATCGTAGGTCTAGATATCCACTTCAACCAATTTTTATTTGTCCAAAAGAGATTTAAAGAGGGAAATATACTGTTCTGATATAAATTCTTCATTATGGTATTTTTGCAAATATTTTTTTCCATTCATACCCATTTTTTCCCTGATAATGTTGTTGTTGATTAATTCATGGATATGTTCTTTCAATTCAATCACATTTCTTGCAACTTTTCCCAGTACAAAGTTCTTTATTATATCGTCAGGATCAATATTGAGTGAAACTACGGGTCTATGACACATCCATGTTTGTATAAATACGTTCGGAAAACCTTCCCCCCCAGATGTATGTAAGAGTAACTTTGTATTATTGAAGAAACCCCATGTTTGCGGATAATCAATACCATCATGATATTCTAAGTTTTCAATTCTTTTGGCAATAGTAGAAATTTTCTTATTGAATTCTTTATCATCTCCATCTGCACTAATCATAATAAATTTATATTTAGGCATAGATTGAGCAATTTCAAGAAACAATTCCGGATTCTTTCTTTTGGTACTTTTCCCAACCCAAAGGATATCCGAATAATATAATGAATCCTGGATTGAACCATTTTGATTGTGCGCAATATTATAAATAACGTCACCATTCAAACCTATTTTTTCTGCCAAAAACATTTGGTAATTAGATTGATATACAAAATGATCTACCGATTTTAAACCTAATTTGTATAATATTCTTTCGTGCCTCCCGCCATACCATTCTTCAGCTAGATTAAAATCAGAGTCACCGGCACCAAGTTTAATGAGCTTAGAACCAAATAATTTGCGATAAATGGCCAAGCTAAACAAAAGAACCCTGGGTGTTTTTAATAGTATATAATCAGGTTTTAACTTATGTAAGATTGATATTAATTTAATTGTATCTTTTATATAATATTTGTTAGAACCACCAAAATACTTAAATGAACAAGGCTCAATATGGAATCCATTAATTATTGCTTTTTTTTTGTAATATTTATTATCAATGATGAACGAAATTTTTCCAGCCTTTTTTTTCAAATTACTTGCAATTAAATATTGTTGTATCTCAGCACCACCACACTTCTCAAAACCTTTACCTGATATAATTGAGTAGGCAAAGGGTGCAACAAAGCAAATATGCATATCCTTTATTTTTTTAACTGTCATTTTGATTGTTATTTTAACTTAATAGTTGTGTGAAGATGTCTTCAAACACTGATCTTATACTTTCAGGGCTGTGAAACTGCCGGATATGTTTTCTGGCATTCTCACCAAAGCTTTTGTTTAATTCTTTCTTATTAACAAGGAGGTCGATCTTTTCCGGAATATCTTCACTATCATTAACTACAAACCCCAATTTATTTTGCTCGATATAATTGTTTGGATCTATTTTCAAAGAAACCACAGGAATACCATTGGCCCAGGATTCCAGAAAAACATTAGGAAATCCTTCAGCTTTTGAAGTATGAAGGAGTAAATACGCATTTTGGTAATATTCAAGCGTTTCTTTACGACTTAGATTTGACAAAAATGAAATGTTAGAATATTTATTAGATAGGGATTGGATCTGATTGAAATATTCTCCTGTACCTTTTCCTATAATACAAAATTCTAAATGCGGCATTTTAGATGCTGTTCTAATAATCAGCTCAATTTGCTTTTTAGGATTGATCATTCCAACTGATAGGACATACTTCTTTTCATTCTTTACATTTGATTGCACGCATTTACCATCATAGATATTATTTACTAGCGTGCTATTAAGATTTCGTTTTTTTAAGAGTTCAGTTTTTTGAAATCTGTTTTGAACAGTTATCAGATTGGCTCGTTTAATTCCAAAATTGAAAATATACTTCTCAATCTTATAATGAAATAGTTTCCATTTTTCTAATAGTTCGTTATCATTTGCAAGTGCATATACAAACTTTTTTCTATTCAACAAACAGAACAAAGCTACCAAACCGGTATATATACTTGGAACCCTTTGATAATAGATATCTGCATTTGCCCTTTTCATTGCCTTCCATAGATCTGTAAAACGAGGAAAGACAGATCTGATATATCTTATTCCTTTATTCTGGTTATATGCCTTGTGGAGATATATTCCATTTTTAAAATCATCCTTTTTTTGCCCCAGATCTTCCAGTACAAAATGAATGTTCATCACATCCTTTAAGGTATTTCCTATAATTTTTTGCTGTATCTGACTACCCCCAATACTTTCGGTAAACTTAAATTCAGGATAGAATAATGGTGTGTTTTCCGGGGACACAAAACAGATGCTTTTATCTTTCAGGCTCATTTATTAAACATTAAGCAGGTCGGGTTGTATTAGGTCAGGATTTTCAAGTAGATCAACCAAATGATAATATTGCGGCCAATAATGTCCTTCATGCCAGTTTAACTCATCATCCCAATATCCTGGGCAGTTATAGACAGCTGAATCCATATATGTATAAGATATTTCACAGAACTGAGGCTTCTTATTCTCATCATACAGAAAATCATAAGCCATTGTTTGAAACCCCTGTTCTTTAGATACCTTCAATGCTATTTTTACACAATTTGTGTCGATCTGATTCATATCGTAATCAATCTTACCACTGCCGGATGCTCTGAAATCTTTTTTTCTGACATGTCTTCTGAATGCAAATGCGCGATTACCAATCGTTGTAATCCTTATGTCGAAACTATTCTCTGGTAAATACTTTTGGAAATAAACATAGTTTTTATGCTTTAACCAATTTGGAAACAGCCTCCAATAAGATACATCCTTCTTTTTGGCTGAGTTGATTTTATTGTAAAGCCAGTATTTAAATTGATAAATAAGCCCTGGAGCGACTGTGTTGGAAGATGGAACATGTCTATCTTTAACACCCTTCAAGAACATTGTTTTTATGATCGACCTTAGCTCAGAACGAGTTTTAATGAGAATCACATTTTGGGATCCAGCTCCTCCTATCAGCTTAAAAATAATTGGCAGATCTGCGCTTTTACTCCAATCAATAGCTGCATAGCGATCCCAAAAAATATAGGAATCAATCATTGGATAGCCGTATGCTTTCGTGAGATAATACTGCCTGATCTTATCATCATAATGCCAGGCTGTTTTATTATTGGGGAAACATTTTACCTGATAGTGTTCTTCAACAACCGGAAGTATTGCTTTTGCCCGCTGACGATAAACATCATAATGAGACCACCTGCAAATAAAGGCATCCAGTTCTTTAATCTGATCCCAGAATTTCGGATCATTTGAATCCATTCTTATCACATCAATCCCATTTTCTTTAAGAATAATCTCATACCGTTTAAGGTAATCTACAAATTGTTTCCCAGGATCTATATGAATTCCTACTTTAGGCATGTTTATTATCTTTTTGCTCAAGAATTGCAATGGTTGATTCCTGATGTGTTTCACATCTTAAATATGCTAAGGCTCTTTTTTCCCAGTTTGAAACTAATATTAAGTTTTCCAGTCTAAAGACTCGAATAAATAATCTGAAAAATCGTGTGAAATTTTTAAAAGATCTTAAGTATATATTTTGTTTTTTTTCTATCTGATCCAAAAAACGATTAGCAACAAAGTCTTCATCCAGTATTTTCTGGCTTCTTTTGTTTAATGAATCAATGAAGGCTGCTTTTTCATCTGATTCCAGTTTTGTTATACCATTACCTTGTACATTTGTTTTATACGGAATTATACTGAAATTAGTCTTTTTATTCTCTTTTAGGATTATTTTGATCAGGAAGCCGGTATGCCAGTTGTCTTTTACACCGTCTTTGTCAAAGATTAAATTTCCATGACCATAGATCAGAGGTATATCATTATAGACTTCATAACACCCAGCTATATGTGTATGCTGGTAAACTACTAATGAAGCACCCTGATTTGCAAAGAATCTGGCAACCTTCTGCATATTAGGTGTAGGGTAGGGGTAATCCTCCATGCCTCCATGAATGATTATGATCAGGTGATCGTATTGGGCTGAATACTTTTGAATATTTCCAATAGCATCTATAAGATCCAGTGGATTTGCTCCATAGGAGTTTTTCCCTGCAATCGACCATTCATGCTCAGCCATGGAGAGTATAGCAATCTTTATAGAGTTTATCTCCTTAATATATAACTTAGAGGCTTCTGTAAGGTTTTTCCCGGCTCCTAAATAATCAACTCTCTCATTTTTGCAGATCTCAATAGTATCCCTTAATCCTTTTTCACCATAATCTAAAATGTGATTATTGGCCAAATTGATTAAGTTAAAACCTGCATCTTTTATCCCCTTGAATGTTGAAGGCTCACCTTTAATGCACGGTCCAATTTTAGAAAGTTTGTTCTCAGTATTTGTAAGTGGACATTCAAGGTTTACTAGCCTAATGTCTGATCCCTGAATATCACTTAAGGTATTAGCGAAAAGCGTTTCAACATCTCCTTTGATAAAGTACTCAAAAGGTCTTCCAAAAGTACATAAATCTCCACCGATTATAATTGAAGCAGCCATATTATTAATTGTTTTTTAACATTCTGTTCCTATTTAGCCATGCGAAATTTCCTGCAGTTGCAACAAAAATATATGTAGCATAGCTATCATAATTCCATTTTCCTATTCCAATGAGTAAAATTGTGATGATTGCCACTATGAAAAACACAGCTTTGTTCCTGATCTCTTCGTCCACAGCTCTTCTTTTAAGCCATCTTAATCGTCTCAGAACTAAAAAATAAGCCCCAAAGTATAAAATCGCTCCTATCAATCCTGTTTCCACAATTATTGAAATATATTCAGAATGTGAAGGGTCTTCATTTAAAAAGAAATGATTTCTGAAATTATTCAACCCAATACCTCTTATTGGATTTCGTCCAAACATCTCAATTGCCTCCACATAGTATATTCCCCTACCTGTTAATCTTTCGTCTAAATAAACTGCCTGTTGCTCACCCTCAAATGCAATATTTAATCTTTCACCGAGGAAAGTATCGTTGTAAATGAAGTATACACTCACAAAGATAGCAGATAGACCAAAAACAGTTGCAATTAAAGATTTTACATTTATGTTGGTTCGTCTACGCATGATCATCCAAAAGCTTATAAGGATGAAGAATAATTCACCAACAAATATTTTCCTGGAGGCAGATAGAACAATAATAATATTAAAGGCAAAGATGCTTGCAACAGAAATTGTCCTATGGTATTTATTTTGAGAATTATATAAAAAATAAAATGACGAAATGACACCAAACAACATTATGTAAGCCAAATCATTAGGATTGATGCCCCACAGTATCCCAAGCCTATCAAAATTCTGTGTAAAGAAGCTGGTTTTAAAGGCTGTGACTATCAGTAGAAAATGACAGGATATTAAAATACTCTTAAAGAGAACTCTATGGATGTCTATCCGAACGATTGTATTAAAAACATAAAACAGTACAAAGCAAATAATCAGTGTACGATTCAGCTCTTGAAAAAGTGATTCACTAAAAAAAACAGTATTTGATAAAACGGCCCAAAGAACCCATAATCCAATCAGTTTCATCTCAATTTTGAAGCGTAGAGCATATCTTTTGTTCGGAATTAAGAAAATAATGACAGTTGCTCCTAGGATGATCGCATTTAGCAATAAGCTTCTTATACCGAAAACGAAAACAAGTATAGAAAAGCTGATAGATATTAATATGAATAACTGTAATGCTCTTCGAATGAGAGTTTCGCTTCTAAAACCTAGATCAAAATTCATTTAAATTATTTCAATATTATAGAGTGAATTAAAATCATAATGATTGTCCGTATTTAATAACATGACCGTAAATAGATTACGTTCACAGGGT
>CAYUGX010000257.1:0-7351 GCA_964444375.1 uncultured Porphyromonadaceae bacterium
AAGAACTGCTGGAGTCCGACGCTGTTTTATGATGATCGAACAGAAGAATATATAATCTACTGGTCGACAAGTATTCAGTCTCCAGATGTTTTCCCTGAAAGCTGGAATCCATATGCATGGGAAGAAATGAACCATCGCATTTATTACATCGTAACAAAAGACTTTAAAACTTTTACGCCAAGAAAGCTATTCTATGCCCCCAAAACCAATATGGTTATTGATGGCTTTGTAGCCAAGGTAAATGAAGAAGATTATGTGATGGGTATCAAGGAAGAATTTCTTCAACAGATTCATATAGTCAAAAGCCAAAAAAAACTGGAGACTTGGGAAAACCTAGCGCTCGACTTCTGGGAAGACATAGCGGCTGTTGATCCCTTTGTGGGCAGGTATGTTCCAGGCTCCATGAAAAGAGCAGAAGGGACTGCCATATTCAAAGTGGAGGATGACTGGTTGATTTATTGCGATTATTGGTGGGATAAAAGCAATGGGATATTTAAAACAAAAGATTTTGAAGCCTTCACGGATATTACTGAGCAGGTTAGCCTACCACCATGGGTTAGGAACGGTAAAATATTCGAAGTACCTATTGAAGTTGCCAACCAACTAATGAAACATAAGACTAAAGGGCCGGGAATTGAGGTGGAACCGATTCCCCAGGCTACTTGGAAATCAAAATAAAAACATCAAATTATGAAAAGGCTGTTTGGCTCAATTTTAGGGGGATGCCAGTGTCTGGTTATCTTGATTCTCCCTGTTAAATCATTTGCACAGGTAAACATTGATTTAGATGCTCAGATGGAGAGAATGAAAGGAGACTATCAGTCATGGCTCTCTACCTATTCCAATCATAAATTGTTCGTCGAGTACGATCCCTCTCCCCTGGCTCTGGATATACTTGAGCCCAGATTTTCCTGGATTCTGGACCTGGATGGTCGTAATCGT
Source organism: uncultured Porphyromonadaceae bacterium (assembly GCA_964444375.1). GTDB lineage: Bacteria > Bacteroidota > Bacteroidia > Bacteroidales > UBA12481 > JABHCC01. The sequence continues at coordinate 943 of CAYUGX010000257.1, forward strand.
AAACAAACTGGTTATCAGCTATTGGTTGCTTCATCCAAAGAGATTCTTGATGCGCATAAAGGTGATATTTGGGATACTGGATTAGTTGTTTCTAATCAATCTACGCAGGTTAAGTACAAAGGAACTCCTTTACAAAGCAACAAAGATTATTATTGGAAAGTTCGATTCAAAGATGAATCAGGGAAACTGCATCCTTACAATGAATCAGCAAGCTTTAGCACTGGACTCTTTCAAGCAACAGATTGGTCAGCAAAATGGATAGGATGTGGAGATCCATGCGAGATGATACCAGACCCAAGCGCTTTTGTCATGGGTACAGCCACTGAAGAAGTTAAAAATGCACCCAGGGAAAAACGATCACCGATTTTCAGAAATGAATTCAAGGTAGACAAGGAGATTAAAAGGGCAAGAATTTTTATAGCCGGATTGGGTTTATATGAACTTAGGCTAAATGGGGATAAAGTTGGAGATCATGTTCTAGCACCAGCAAGAACTGATTTCAGAAAACGTGTATTGTATGATACCTATGATATCACATCCGAGATAAAGTCGGGAAATAATGCTTTGGGTATCATATTAGGCAATGGTTGGTTCAATGGACAAAAGAAGTACTGGGGTTGGCAAATGCAGTGGTATGGTTCTCCAAGAGTGATCATGCAATTGGAATTAGATTTTCTGGATGGAACAAGCAAAACAATTGTTACTGATGACAACTGGAAGTGCTCATGGGGACCCATTGTTTTTAATTGTTTGTATGATGGAGAACATTACGATGCCAGGTTAAGACAAGCGGGTTGGGATGTGCCTGGTTTCGAAGATGATACATGGGACCAGGCCAATGTAGTTCCATCACCTGGAGGAGAACTGCAATCAGCCCTACATGAACCAGGTAGGATTACACAAATCATTCATCCAATTTCTATTGCTGAGCCAAGAAAAGACACCTTTGTGGTTGACTTGGGCCAAAACTTTGCTGGTTGGATTACGATGAAAGTCAATGGACCATCCGGTAGGAAAGTTAAAATGAAATTTGCTGAGCAGATTCATCCCGACGGAATGATTGATCCCTCTAGCTCCAGGGCGGCTGTTCAGGAGGATCAGTATATCCTGAGTGGAAAGGGCGATGAGCTATTTGAACCCCGTTTTACCTATCATGGATTTCAATACGTACAAATTACCGGATATCCTGGCAAACCGGATCTGGAAGATATTACTGGCTGCTTTATCCAAAACGCGGTGCATCCAGCTGGTAGTTTCATTTGCAGTAATGATCTGATTAATCGAATACATTTCTGTACTGTTCAATCACAGCGGAGTAACATTCAAATGGGTGTACCAACGGATGACACCCAGCGTCCTGAAAGACAAGGCTGGGGAGGTGATGCACTGATGACAGCGCAGGAGGCCATGCTGAATACCACCATCCAACGGGTGTATACGAAATGGTTCGCTGACTTCCATGATCAGCAAGATGAAATCGGACGACTTGGTTTCATAACCCCTCGACCGGGTATTAAGGAAGACTTGGTTTGGAGTTCAGCCTTTGTTGTCATGCCGTGGTATCAGTATATTCACTACGGTGACACAACTGTTTTGGAGGAAAATTATGATGCGATTCTGCGGTATATGAATTACCTGGCCAGCCAGGGCCGAGCAGATGTTGAGATCAAGCAAAGTGGAAGGAATCCACTGTTCAAAGATTTTGTGCTTGATCCTAACCACATAGGCTACCTTCAACAGTCTCAATGGGGAGATCATCTGGCACTAGCCGATGAATATAAAAGCTGGTCTGGATTGCCACTATCCATAAGCACAGCGATCTATTATAATGACCTTCAAGTGGTTAAAAAGATGGCCAAAGTGCTTGGAAAAAATGATCATGCAGACCGATTGGAGTTCACTGCTTCAATGGTTAAAGAAGCTTTCAATGACAGATTTCTCAACCTGGAAGAGGGCTATTATGATGATCGTTCCCAGGCAGCCCAATCATGGCCGCTATTTTTCGATATGGTTCCAGAAGAGAAGCTAGATTCAGTATTAAATACCCTAATTGAAGACATTGTTGAAATACGAAAGGGTCATCCTTCAACCGGTTATGTAGGAACCAAGTTTATGATCGATCTACTGGATAAAAAAGACAGGCAAGACATCATATGGAATATGACCCAGAAAACAGCCTTTCCGAGCTGGGGATATTCATTACGGAATGGTAAAACAACTATTACCGAGAAATGGGCAGATGGGGGATCCCAGAATCATGTGGTTTTAGGCGCTGCTATTGATCCCTGGTTTTTCACCTCACTGGCAGGTATTAAATCAAAGGCTAATTCACCAGGATTTAAGGAATTTATTATAGAACCATACATCCCTGACGATGGTCTGGATTGGGTGGAAGCTTCGGTCCAGACTCTATATGGAACGATTTCATCATCCTGGACAAAGAAAGCCAATCAGATAGATTTCGAATTTACCATTCCAGCCAATACGTCAGCAACAATACTACTTCCATCCAGTAAAGAGAAACAAAAAGCGGTGGAACTAGGATCGGGAACCTATTCATTTTCAATCACCGATAATTAACATTGAAATGACTACCCACGATGAGAAGATTCGCTCAAATAATTGCAATTATTCTGATTTCTTCAGCTTGCCAGGCTCCCCATAAGCAACAGACTGAAATAATCGAACTGTCAGGTACCTGGAAATTTCAGCTTGATCCGGAGGAGATTGGGATGGAAAATAAATGGTTCAATGAGGTATTGGACGATTCAATTGAGCTACCTGGAACTACAGATGAAAACAGAAAAGGCATTTTCATCGATGAGAAGGCAGTGGACCGATTATCTCGAGTTTGGTATTGGAAGGGAGCAGCCTGGTACCAAAAAGAAGTTGACGTTCCATCTGATTGGTCTGGCAAAAATGTGAAACTGCTTCTTGAACGTACGAAAGACACTCATGTTTGGTTGGATGATATTCACTGCGGATATGACAATATACTGAGTGCCCCTCAGTTTTTTGATCTAAGCAGCGCAATCAAGCCTGGTAAACAGAAAATAACCGTTCTGGTCAATAATGCCAATCTTCCTCCGGTAGGCCCTTCACATGCTGTTGACGAGCGTACCCAGACCAATTGGAATGGGATAGTGGGAAAGATTGAAATGCGAGCCACAGATCAGGTTTGGATTGAGGAGGTCCAAGCCTATCCTGATATTGTAAGAAACAGATTAAAAATTCGAATGGTTCTTGGAAATATGTCTGGTATCCCTGCTAATGTAAAACTATTGGTACGGGGTGAGAGCTGGAATACCTCATTACCCAGAAAGTATAATAAGTACATAGAGAAATATACAGATATTAGTCATAATCAAACTGTTGAGTTCTACTACGAATTCAACAAACAGGCTCCGCTTTGGGATGAGTTTGATCCAGCATTAATCAAGTTATCTGTTAAAATAGCGGGAAAAGCCGGTAAAGTAAGGTTTGCAGATAAAAAACAGATAGACGTCGGAATGAGAGTATTCAAAAGAGCAGGTAAGTATATTCTTTTGAATGGAAAGCGGATTTTTTTGAGAGGAAGAACCGATAGTGCCAACTATCCGCTAACCGGGTATCCCCCTATGAAAAAGGAAGAATGGCTTACCTATTTTAGATTGCTGAAATCATACGGAATAAACCATTGGCGATTTCATTCATGGTGCCCCCCTGAGGCAGCTTTATCGGCGGCTGACGAAGTTGGTGTTTACCTTCAACCAGAACTTCCTAATAAGCGAAGTGGAATGGATAATAAAAGCATGAAAGAAGAGGATGTCAGAAAACTTCATAACATAGATTATTTAGAAATCAATGAGTCAGTTGTCAATCTATCGCTAAAGAATTACTTAAAGCGGGAAGGAGAATTGATTTTAAATCATTTCGGAAATCATCCTTCATTTGCAATGTTCACCCTGGGAAATGAATTGGGCAGAAACGAAGGGATGTTTGAATTAATTCAGCATTTCAAGAAAATTGACTCACGAAAGTTGTATGCCCAGGGCAGCAATAATATGCACTGGAATCCCAGCTTTGCAGAGGGAGATGATTTCTGGGTAATATGCAGAACAGAGATGAATCTTCCGGTTAGAGGTTCTTTCGCAACTGTGGCGCAGGAAGTAGTTCCACACATTGATAATATTCCACCGTCTACACTCACCACATATAATGATGCACTGGAAAATGTTGAAGTGCCTGTTATCGGTCATGAGACTGGACAATTCCAGGTTTCTCCTGATTTCAGTGAGATAGAAAAGTTTACCGGAGTGACCCGGGCGAGAAATTACGAGATTTTCAGAGATCGACTGGAAAAAGCAAATTTGCTGGATCAGTATCAAGACTTTGTAAGAGCATCTGGGAAACTTTCCATGTTATGTTACCGGGAAGATATCGAGACTGCTTTAAGAACTCCCGATTTCGCCGGATTTCAATTATTGGATGTGCAGGATTTTCCAGGTCAGGGAACGGCATTGGTGGGATTCCTAAATGCATTTATGGAACCAAAAGGTATTGTCGAACCAGAGGAATGGAGGCAATTCTGCTCTGAGGTGGTGCCCTTGCTAAAAATGGAGAAATATACCTGGACCCATGATGAAACTTTTGTGGGATATATTGACATCGCACATTATGGACCAGAAGACTATAAACAGGCTGAGATAACATGGCAAGTCCTGAACAAAAAGGGTAATGTGTATGCAGAGGGCAAGCTCCAGAAGGAGCATCTTGCCGGGGGTGGATTGGCGCAAATCGGGGAGATCAGCTTTGGACTGGCTCAGACGACAGTGGCTGAAAAACTAGAAGTAATCGTCTCTCTTGAAGGAACCAACTATAGAAATGTTTATGACATTTGGGTCTACCCAGAAACTATTGACAACACTATTCCTGCGGGAGTATTAGTTTCTAAATATCTGGATGCGGACACAAAAAAGCACCTTCAGGGGGGTGGCAGAGCAATTATTATACCAGATCATGATCAATTGGATCATTGCATAAATGGTGCATTTCAAACCGATTTCTGGTGTTATCCGATGTTTGCCCGCGGCGCATTGAGGAATGGCATAGAACCGGCGCCTGGATCTCTTGGGTTCATTTGTGATCCTGAATCCCCCTTGCTTCAGCACTTTCCAACAGAGTTTCACAGCAATTGGCAATGGTGGCACCTGGTAAAAAACTGTAAACCCATCATACTGGATGAAACGCCTGCTGAATACAAACCATTGATACAAACCATTGACAATTTTGCCAGAAATCACAAATTAGGGATGGTTTTTGAGACAAAATTTGGCAAAGGGAACCTGCTGGTTTGTGCCATTGACCTTTTAAAACTTCAAGATAAACCGGAGGCCAGACAACTTTATTTTAGCCTTTTGGAATACGTAAAATCTGAAAATTTTGATCCTCAATTTGAACTGCATCAGAACCTGCTTTCAAATATAATCCCATCCGACTAAACATGAACAATATTCAAAAGATAGTCAAAACGATTGCCATTCTATCAGGCCTCCTAATTCTTGTGGGTTTCGAGAATGTAACTAGTTCATTATCTAAGGATAAACCAAATATAGTTTTAATCTTAGCAGATGATCTCGGATATGGGGATATCGGAGTTCATGGAGGTAAACAAATTCCCACCCCAAACATTGATCGTTTGGCTAATGATGGAGTCAGATTTACTCAAGCCTATGTGTCTTCGCCAGTATGTGGTCCCTCTCGAGCAGGACTAATAACAGGAAAGAATCAGGTATCATTTGGTTTAAACAATAATTTCTTCCATGCTCAACCAGGATTTGATCCTGAATTTGTTGGTTTACCAGTTGAAGAAATCACGCTGGCAGATGAGCTAAAGAAGCTCGGATATGTGAATGGGATTATTGGGAAATGGCACCTGGGTGAAAAGGAACAGTTTTACCCGACCAACCGTGGTTTTGATGAGTTTTATGGATTCCTGGCAGGAGGCCATGATTATTTCATAGCTGAAAACGATGGTCAAAATATGACTACGCCAATCGAATGCACTTATAAAGAACCCAAACCCATTACGTATTTGACTAATGACATTGGGGATGAGAGTGTTGGATTCATACAAAGACATCAAGACGAACCCTTTTTTCTATTCGCTTCTTTCAATGCTCCTCATGGTCCCTTGCAGGCCTTAGAAGAAGATCTGGAATTGTTCAAACATATTGATGATGAAATAAGGCGGACTTATTGTGCCATGGTTTATTGTCTAGATAAAAATATTGGGAAGATCCTAAACACACTAAAAACTGAAAACTTAGTGGAGAATACTATCGTAGTTTTCTTGAGCGACAATGGCGGTCCGGTAGTTCAACCTATCTCAAATGGCAGCATAAATGCTCCACTAAGAGGCCAAAAAACG
>CAYUGX010000258.1:0-7223 GCA_964444375.1 uncultured Porphyromonadaceae bacterium
CTGCAGAATAATCTGGGATGTGACTACTCACCAGTGACATGGCGTTGTCTTTGAAAACGCCTGACAGCCTTCCATCCGGCAGGTACTCAATTTCACCACCGATTGGAGCCTTTACATTGGGAGTAAGACCAGCGGCTTTCATCGCTGCCGAATTGGCCAGGGCCATGTGCCCATCGCTTCGACCCAGGAAAACAGGGATGTCTTGGGTAAAGGCATCTATCCATTCACAGGTAGGTAATTCGCCACCCCAGTTTTCGTGATCCCAATTGCCTTCAAGCATCCACTCGCCAGGCGTCATCGACTCTGCAAAGGCATTAATCCGAGCAATGAATTCAGCTTTGGTTTGTGCATCTTTTAATTGTACGCTCGACAAAGCAAAACCCCCCTGGAGAAAGTGAACATGACTGTCGATGAATCCTGGCAAAATCAGTTGCCCGGGTTGATCCAGAATCGTTGTTTGATCTGTTTTGTGCTTTAATATAGCCCGGGTTGATCCGATGGCAAGAATGGTGTCGCCCGAAATGGCTATGGCTTCTGCAAATGGTTTATCCGGGTTGGCTGTCCATATTTTACTGTTGATTACAATGAGATCTGCCATTTTACTGTCTGGTTTACAGGATACTATCAAGGAAAATACTAGGAAATATAGGATTAGTTGTTTCATGAATTGAAGGTACAAAGAAATAGGTTAAATAGATTTATTTGAATCTTGATTGAAGCGAATTCGTAGCTGGTCCGTTTTCTTTTGATCTTCATCAAGGAAGTTAGACAGGGTTGCGCCCAATAGCCGAACTCCACCATGCCGAATCTCTTCAACAGGTAGTAGACTGAGCAGGGTTTTATCAATTTCTTCTTTTACAAAGCCACTATTCTGCGTTGAACTTCTTGTAATCGTTGTGAAGTTTTTAAATCGAAGTTTTAGTGTGAGTGTTTTACCCATTTTTTGTTTCTCTTCGCAGCGATTCCACATGATATCGGCTACTTCTAAAAGCTTTCTTTTTACTTCATCAATATCAAAAATATCAGTTTCATAGGTTCGTTCGGCCCCAATTGATTTTCGTTCGCGATGGGCAACAACCTGTCGCTTATCAATACCACGTACCACATTGAAGAAGTAGCTGCCGGCTTTCCCAAAATGGTTAATCATCTCTGATAGAGTGAGCTTCTTCAAATCCTTTCCGGTGAAGATTCCCATCTGATGCATCTTTTGTGCCGTCACTTTTCCGACCCCAAAAAACTGGTCGATCTCCAATTTGTCGAGGAAGTGCTCTGCTTCGTCTGGTTGTATCAGGTAAAAACCATCGGGTTTGTCCATGTCAGAGGCAATCTTGGCGAGGAACTTATTGTAAGAGACTCCTGCCGAAGCAATTAGGTTTTCCCGTTTACGAATTTCCTTTTTAATCTCCATGGCGATCAATGAAGCTGATTCAGGTCCTTTCTTGGGATGTGTCACATCTAAATACGCTTCATCCAGAGATAGCGGTTCTACTAAGTCAGTATATTCATAAAAGATTTTCTGGATATTTTTTGATACCTGTCGGTATACATCGAAGCGATGGGGGGCAATAATCAGATTTGGACATTTTCGCAAGGCCAAAGATATTGGCATGGCAGAATAAACACCATACTTTCTGGCTTCATAGCTGGCGGCTGCTACAACTGCACGAGGAGACCGATCACCAACTACAAGTGGTTTGTCCCGGTACGCAGGAAAGTCACGCTGCTCCACTGAAGCGTAAAATGAATCCATATCTATATGGATGATCTTTCTCAATTTGCCCCTCTTTGAAGTGAACCCCTGGCCAGGGAGAAATAAACACCGGTCCCTCCAATTAACGAAAAGGTGATAAATCCCCATTTAATCAATTGCATGAAGGCAGTATTGGAAGTCTGTTCAATGGGGATAGCACCGAATAAAAGAGAAATATATACTGTCGCAATTGTCATCGAAACGATTTGGCCAACAACCCGCATAGTGGCTGCCGATCCTGAAGCCAATCCTAACTGGGATTTATTTACTGAACCCATGATGGTATTCATGTTTGGTGATGAGAACAAGGCAAAACCAAGTCCTACCCAAAACAAAACAATCAGGATAATCCAAATGGGCGTTGTTTCTTGAAGAAAGGCAAAACAGATCAAACCAACAGTGCACATACCCATTCCTAAGCTGGCTAGTATTCTGGGCTGAACGCGATCAGACCATTTACCCGCCATCGGCGAAAAGATGGCCATCGTGAGGGGTTGAGCGATCAAGATCATACCCGCATCTCTTGGATTTAATTCCTGGATCTTTTGTAAATACAAGCTCAGCAAAAAAACAATGGCAAAAGTAGCGCTGTAGTTTATGAGGGCAGCCAGATTTGAGAAGGCGAATAGTCGGTTTTGACTGAATAGTCTGGTTTCGATCACTGCAAAGGATGATTTGCTTTCTATAATCCAGAAAACCACTAGTCCGAGGATGCCTGAACCCATTAATATCCATCCAATAAGATCGGGTATCTTTCCTGATCCATAAACCAATGCCGTCAATCCAAGCATATAAAAAAATGTTCCTGCCAATTTGGGTCGTTTACCTTGATATCCGGTAGGTGAATCTGAGCCTAAATACAAAAATGCAATTAGCGTAGTTACAGCACCAAACCCAACCGCTACATAAAAGAGGGAACGCCATCCTAGATACTGTGTCAAGAACCCTCCGACAAAAGGACCTGAAGCCAGGCCAACATAAACAGCTGACACAGAGATGCCCAATACACGTCCCCGCATGTTGGCTGGGAAGCTGGAAACCAACAGCGCAGGGCCTGTTGCACTGCACAATGCACCACCGAGACCCTGGATAAAACGAGAAAGAATGAGTGAGTTTCCGGATGGAGACAAGGCGCAAGCCACAGAGGAAAGGGTGAAAATAATAACACCGGTTTTGAACAAGCGACGAACGCCACTGAGATCAGCCCAACGACCGGCCGGTAGCAGAAACATGGCTGTCGACAGCAAGAATGAAGTGAGCACCCAACTGAGCATGACAGCATTTAATCCAAAGCTCTGCTCAATGGCTGGAAGGGCAATATTTACTGAGGAGATCAGGAAGGTGGCCATGAATGAGGTGATGGCTACAATACCCAGCACTGACCACTGCTGTTTACTCCAATTCATGGATTTGTGTTTGATAACATGAGTAGCAATTCGCTAACCTGACCCAAAATGATGATATAATTCGTATTTTCAAAAATTATTCATTTTCAACCCAAACTCCTCCGCTATGAAAAGAGCAACATTGCTAATTCTTGCTGTGCTGATAGCTGCTTTGTCAAGTCTTCAAGCGCAATCCGAAAAAAAAGTACTAACCAGCGATGATTATGCCATCTGGAATAGACTGTCTGGTCAGAAAATCACAAATGACGGTCAATGGGTTAGCTACGAAATAAATCCGGCTAAGGGTGACGGAAAGCTATTTCTTCTCAATCCTGATAGTGGATATGAGAAAACCCTGGATAGAGGTTCAGGGGCTCAATTATCACCGAACTCTGATTTTCTTGCCGCTCGAATAAGAGTGCAGACAGATACCGTCAGAAAGCAAAAGTTCGATAAAGTTAAAAAGGATAAACTAGCGAAAGATAGTCTGGCGATATGGGTGTTTGGTGCTGATGAAATCACCAAAATCCCTAAAATGAGATCCTATCGATTGGCTACTGAGAAGTCGTCTTGGATGGCCTATCAACTGTTAAAGGATGCCAATAAGAAAGACGAAAAAGAAGAGAAAGAAGAGAAGAAGGAGGAAGGTGAAGAGCCTGCGAAGAAAGCAAAGAAGCCTAAAATGAAAGAATCCAGTGGCTCTGAGTTGGTGATCCTTGAACCGGTAAAAGGGAAGGAGCACAGGTATGAGAAAGTGACCGAATATACGATTTCGAAAGAAGGTAAGACAATCGCCTTTATTGCTGCCAAGAATGACACATTGGAACGAACCGAGGTAAGCATATTTAATACCAGGAAAGAAGAGACACAGGTCATATTCAAGGCTGATGGAATTGCAAAGAAGCTGACATTTGATGAGGCCGGAGATCGGCTTCTATTCATGTATACTCCAGATACTGCCAAGACCAAAATCTACCAGGTAATGTATTGGGACTCAAATGCAGATGCGGCCAAGACCCTGGTGAGCGAGAAGACTCCGGGCATGCCTGAAGGCTGGAGCCCAAGTGCATTGGGGAGGCTGAGTTTTTCTGACAACGGTAAACGAGTCATGATTGGTGCCAAAGAGAATCCTGAACCAGAAGTGAAAGACACTTTGCTGCCTGAAGAAAAGTACAAAGTGGATATCTGGAACTGGAAAGATTATTATTTGCAGCCCCAGCAATTGGTTCGCCTGAATAGCGAAAAGAACAAAACCTACCTGGGGGTATATTTTCTGGATGAGTCAAAATACCTTCAATTAGAAGGGATAGGGTTGGAGTCAGTGATTATAGGACAAAAGGGTGATGCGGATAAAGCGATTGCCAGTGTCTCTCGAAAGTATTCCCACATGATTTCTTGGGATACTCAATATTACGATTGGTATGTACTTGACGTTAATACGGGAGCCAAAGAGCTGCTGTGGAAAGAAAAAAAGTTTCGTCCGTCAATTTCCCCAAACGGAAAATACATCACCTTCTATGATGGCACAGCCAGATGTTGGTATTCATACGATTTGAACACCAAGGCTACGGTGAATATAACAGAGGATATACCGGTCAATTTCTACCGCGAAACTGATGACAGGCCTCAGGATCCAGGCTCCTATGGTATGGCGGGATGGACCAAAGATGATGAGTTTATTCTCCTGAATGATGCCTATGATATCTGGAAAGTTGATCCGGCAGGAAATGTGGATGCAGAAAATGTAACAAAGGGATATGGTCGTGAAAACAAATTTAGATTGCGATATCTGCGGATTGATCGGGATGAGGAGTTTATTCCAGCAAAGGGTGACCTTATCCTTAGCGCATTTGGCGAAAAAACAAAGCAATCAGGTTTCTATAGAACATCACTGAAATCGAAAACCAGCCCTGAGAAAATAGTTCTTGAAGATGTTAGTTTCTCCCGAAGCCTCACAAAAGCCAAGGAAGCGGATAAGATACTTTGGAGCAAAAGTACTTTTTCAGAATATCCTGAACTTCGAATCAGTGACTTGAATTTCCAGAATGAAAAAGTGCTGTCACACACAAATCCACAACAGAAAGATTACAACTGGGGTACTGCCGAACTATTTGAATGGACCTCATTCTCGGGTGAGGAATTGCAGGGTATATTGTATAAGCCTGAGAATTTTGATGCGAATAAAAAGTATCCGGTCATGACCTATTTTTATGAAAGAAGCTCAGATGGGCTCCATGGGTATTCTGCACCCAGGCCGGGATCAAGTATAAACAAGACCTTTATGGTAAGTAACGGATACCTGGTTTTTGTGCCCGATATTGTTTATACCATTGGTTATCCGGGTAAAAGTGCGTACGATGCAATTGTGAGCGGATGTCAGAGCCTCGCCGATGAATTCGATTTTGTCAATCGCGAAAAAATAGGCTTGCAAGGTCACAGTTGGGGAGGATACCAGATTGCCTGGTTGATCACCCAAACCGATATGTTTGCTGCCGTTGAATCAGGTGCCCCCGTTGTTAATATGACTTCAGCATACGGAGGAATCCGTTGGTCGAGTGGGATGAATCGGGCCTTTCAGTATGAAAAGACACAGAGTCGCATAGGAGGTACCTTGTGGGAGAAGCCAATGCACTACATTGAAAACTCACCCCTGTTTTATGCACCAAATTGCAATACACCCGTACTCATTCTACACAATGACAAAGACGGTGCCGTACCCTGGTATCAAGGCATAGAGTTTTTCACAGCGTTGCGGAGATTGGATAAACCGGTTTGGCTCGTCAATTACAATGGCGATGGCCATGGAGTTGGCAAATTGGCCAATCGCATGGATTGGTCGAAACGGATGTACCAGTTTTTTGACCATTACTTGAAGGATGAACCGGCTCCTGAGTGGATGGTGTACGGGATTCCGGCTATTGACAAGGGCAAAAAGGACGGGTATGACCTCGTGAAATAGTTTTTCAGGTTAACTTAAAAGTTTCTGACTCAATCGGGCTAGGTCGAAATTCCTGGGTTGTCGGTAATAATTGTCGTATATTAGTGCTGCCCCCCAAAAGCAAGTACTGCAATCCATTAATTATTACTGCTATGAACAGGACACTATTTTTCATTGTGCTCTGCACATTTTTATGCTCTAGTGTGGTGGGGCAAAAAGCTACCTTGAAAGGACATGTTAAAGACAAAATCACTGGGGAAGGAATCCCTTTTGCTAATGTAGTTGTATTGTCTGGTGAGATACAGCTAGGTGGAACAGCTACTGATATCAATGGGAAATACGCCATCAAACCACTTCCGGCTGGTCAGTGGACCATCAAATCTGCAGCGGTGGGTTATCAAGCCATGGAGATTAGTAATACGGTTTTGAAGAATGGTCAAATCAGAATTCTTGATCTGAGCCTAACTCCCAAACAAGAGACGATTGAAGAGGTTCAGATTATAGCTTACAAGGTTCCCTTGATAGACAAGGATACCATCAGAGCAGGTCCGCCAATTACCGCCACAGATATCGAGAAAATGCCGGGACGGACCAGATTAAAAGTTGCCCGGGCAGTAAAGAATGTCTCTGGCAATATATACTTTGTTGATGGTGTCCGTGTCTCGTCTAAGGGGGGAATGCCAATGATCACTGGTAGAGTGATTGATGAGGAAACCGGGATGGCTATCCCCCTGGCCAGTATCCAGCTGTTTAGGGGTAATAAGAAAATTGCTACAACGAACTCAGATGCAGATGGGCAATATGTATTTGCCGGTATAAAGGCTGGTCAATATGTGCTGAAAGTTAAACCACGTAAATATAAAAGTGTAACCATTGAAGAAATAAGGATTGATTCAAGCGCTTTTCGTCAGATGAACATAAAACTCGATTCGATCCGATAAGGAATGGCATGAACACTTATTTTACCGACAATTCAGATTGATTTACCGATTTTATAAACTTCAGTGTAATTATATTGTATTTCTTGTACCTATTAAACAAGAACAACGCAAACAATAAAATAATTACAATGAAGAAGACACTCTTATTATCAGCTGTTTTGCTGATTGGAACCTTAACCCGCTAGAACCACGCTGGTGGGGGATTTCGC
>CAYUGX010000259.1:0-7198 GCA_964444375.1 uncultured Porphyromonadaceae bacterium
GGCCCCCTCATCTTCACCATTCTCGGTTATCGAGACTAGGCTTAGGTTAATCGGATGACTCGTAGTGCTTTACATCGAACATCCAGTCTTCAAATACAGGTTCCTCTTCAGGTGCTTCACCGTAGATCACTACTTCAGGGATCTGATAGGGTCCGTAAACCACTTCCTCTTCTTTTGGCTTATTGAAGCTGGTCAGGAGTGAAAAAACGATAAATGCTACGAGGCCGAAACCGATTGCTGTTTTGATTCTTTCAATGCTTTTCATGACTGTAGGTTTTTGATTAGTTAGTTGTTTTGCTGTGCTTTTGTCATTAATGGATTAAAGTTGAAAAGGTCACCCACCAACGTCATTGTTTTTGGGGTGGTTGTGATTTTTTTGTACCTTTTTACTCTAAAACCTAATTAAGAACCAAGCATTTAGTATCTCAGCAGGTGACCTTTCCCCGATTTATGCATTACTTATAGTATATGGATGAACGAGCCATCATAGTAGCAATAAAGCAAGGCGATAAAGTTGAACTTGAAAAGGTATACAAGATGCACCGCACGGTTTTCATAAAATGGATTTGCAGTAAATTCAGGGTAACTGATGACGAAGGAAATGACCTCTACCACCAGAGCATCTTGATTTTTTACGAAAACATTCTGGCCGGCAAACTCACTGAATTAAAAAGCAGCATACGAACCTATCTCATGGCCGTTGGTAAGAATAAGGTGTATGAGATGCTTCGTTACCAACATCGGCAATCAGCGAATCCTTCTGAGCACTTGCCCGATCAGACCATTGAAGATGAAACTGATCAAACTGATGAGATGATAACTCTTTCTAGAAAGGCACTCCGCTTATTGGGTGATCCATGTAAAACATTGCTTGAATTATATTATTACCATAAGCAGAGCATGCAGGAAATTGCGAGGCAACTCGGATATAAAAACGAGAATACAACAAAAAACCAGAAGTATAAATGCCTGCTCCGGCTTCGTGAATTATTTCAAAAACAAATACAAAAAGAAAAGACACTCCTCAATGAAGCTTACTGATCAAGATATTGAATTGATAGAAAGGTACCTGGACCAAGACTTGCATGATCAGGAGCTGTCGGTTTTCGAAAACCGGCTCAGAGATGATGCTGCCTTCAATCGAGCGGTCGAAGAATTCAAGCTGATCTTTCAAGGCATCAAAGCCGAAGCGCAGTCGACCCTCATTCAAGATATGCAGGCCTGGGATCAGACCCTGGGCGATGTCAATACGGTCAGCGCACCCTCAAAGATCAGGACTCTAGCTACGAAATACTGGAACTATGCATCAGCTGCTGTGGTGTTACTGGCCATGGTCTTAAGGGTGAATTTTGGGGTAATGCAGCATTTTGTTCCTGCAGTAGACTTGCTTTCGTACAGATCCGACGACACCAGCTCTATGTTAACAATGCAAGAAGGCCTTGCATTAGGGTATTACACAAATGAGCAATACAGAAAAGCCATAAAAGTATTTGAAGAAATCGAACCTAAAAATGAAGTAGTTTGGTTCTATTTAGGAAATTGTTATCTGGAAAAGAAGAAATTTAAGAAGGCTCTGGAGTGCTTTGAACAGGATATATTAATAGATAACCCAATATATAGACATGATGCTATTTGGTATAGCAGCTTGTGCTATGTCGCACTCAGACAAAACAAGGAGGCCCACCGTAACCTGAAAATTATTGAGCAATCACAAGGTAAAAACAGTGAAAGAGCTAAAGTCCTCCTTTCGAAAAGGAGATTCAATGAATAATCATTACTAACCAAAAAGAATAACCATGCCAAGAAAAGAAGTAAACATCGAAGACGAATTGAGCAAACTCAAATCGCAACTAGGTGATCATTTAACAGATCATCAAGATCCAGTACATCAAGAAGTCGATCCAGCCTGTCCTAAGCTCGACAAGGTTGTCAAGGTTATTGGTATCATCGCCCTAGGGGTATTCATAGCTGACAAAATTATCCATTGGCTAATGATGTAAATACTTCCTGCGTATACTAAGAAATACAATGCCTGCCAGCAGTAATGCTGTTAAGCCAAGTAACCAGGCAAGTTTTCTGGGTCTTGAATCCAAGGCTAGGGAATCGGTATTGCCTATTACAATAAAAGAGGACCAGGCAGCCGGACCTATTGATTCAATTAAAGGGTCTTGAATCAATTGAAGTTTAGCCATTTGCAACGCTCGGTTCACTGGTAATCCATTCGACAGGTTGTGGTAGAACTCTTCCATGAGTAGAGCAGCGACTTGATCCTGAACAGGCCACAGTGTTGACACAATCGTTTGGGCTCCTTTCAGGGCAAATGCGCGGGCCATACTGAAAACTCCTTCCCCTTGGTAAAACTTGCCGATTGCGCTCTGACAAGAACTCAAAACGATGAGTCTCGCCTGGATATCAAGCTGGAGGAGCTCGTAGGGAAACAACAGACCATCTTCACGATAGTCGTTTGTTTCGTGAAAAACAAGCATGGTAGAATCATTCATTTCTGTATCGGCCTTACCATGTAAGGCTAGATGAACGAGGCCAAAATGGGGCACCTTACGCTTGAATCTCAACTCTGTGGCATTTTGCCCCAAAAAGAAAGAACCTTTGAACAGCGTCTTGATGGTATTGATTTCATTTATTGAACCACCTAACGAAGGATACTCGCTCATGTGGTTCTCCGTCAGACCATACCCGAAACCAAGAATATTATTTGAGCTTAGGTCGACTGGTTTACTTTGATTGATAAGGTGATTCAAGGAAAAACCATAGCTTATTGTAAAGTCATTTATTAAGAATCTCTGGTCAGAAGCCATATCTTGATCGCTATCTCCGCTAATAAGCGATTCGAAGCTAATGAGCGACAAGTTACCATCGGGCAGGATAATTACCTGATCTATACCATCATGTTTGAAAACACTATCAGGTTGATGAAATAATTGTTTATAAAGGTAATGACCAGTTTGTATCAGATTGGAGGTACTGAGTACACTATCAATTGGTGAAAACGGAGTGGAGGTGATGGCAATAAACGAATCGATCTTGTCGATCAATTGATTGGAAATTGGGACCCTAACTAATCCATGAGAGACATCATCTAAAAAAACATAAAAGATTGAGTTTCTTCCAAAGAAATATTCTATAAGGCCCTGATCAGCTGATATTATAGAATTTGCAGGATCCTCATAATTCAATTGACCAGCCACATTCCTAAAATGCTGGCTAACAGGATAGTCCTCTCCCAGGTGTTTTAATAGGTCTTCCTTTTTTTGGATCAACCTGAAAATTATATCATCATCACTATCTGTACTCACTTGTTTATCGTGATCGCGCTGGTGAAACAATTGAATCTCATAATCAATATTGTGAAGGGAATCAATCAGAATGGCTGGGACTCCACTATTGACCATGGCAATCTCATTTAAATAGCCATCTAAAAGTAAACGGTAGCGATTCTTCTCCATTAAGGTCAGGGCTTCAATGGCCAAAGATCGATCAGGCGAATCTTTATTTATTTCATAAAGAATCTCCAGAGCTAACTCATAAATAGGAAAAGTGTTCTCTTTCAGAAACAGTTTTGACCCCTCGCCAAAATATGAATACCAGCATTCATCAAGAAGACCATCGGCTAATTTAATACACTCCAATGACGATCTTAGGTATGCTTTGTCTTTCTTTTCTAATACGTATTTTCGAAGTAGTGCTAACGCTTTGTAATGCAATGCATCAATCAGATCTTGATTCCCTAAAACTTGTTCCATTTCAGGATTATTAGTGGAGTTCTTGTCATTGAAGCCTGGGATTGATGATTTCAAAGACTTGTTAAAGGATAGAATTGATGAATCCAATGAATCCAATGAATATTGCACCTTACCCAGTTGATTATAAATCAGAGAAACTCTTGTGTGATACAATCCATAAGCTTTTTCTGCAATCTCTAAAGCTGTCAAACAACTTTTTATAGCCTTGTCAAATTCGTTCTGTCTGGCGTATGCCATTGATTGATGCAAATACGTGCTCGAAAGCTCACTATACTGATCACCCTGATTTTTAACCAGGGCAATGGCCTTGTGGCTTAATGCTATCGATTCCTTTGCTAACCCTTTATCGGCCAGCATCTTTATCTTGTTATTGTAAAATATCAACAAAGGTCCAACGGTGTTAATACTTTCCTGATGAATGTATATTGTCGAATCAAGGTAACTTAGGGCAAGATCTAAATTGCCCATTCTCGAAGAACAATTGCCCAGACTTGAATAAGCATAATAGCGAAAAATCACATCTCCAACCGAATCTGCAAGTGTCAGTAGACGTCTGCCATATATATATGCTTTCTCATAGTCACTCTTGGAAGTACATACTGTAGCAAGGCCATATAGAAGCCTTAGCTGAATCGCGGTGGTGGTTTGTTGGGAACTTCTGGCAATCTCATGTGCTTCCACATAGCACAGCTCAGCTTCCTTATAATTTGCTCTTAAAGATCTAAAAACTTCACCTTTACAATGCAGCAAAATTGTCCGTTCAGTTCCAACGTTTTGGCTATAGTAAATTCGGTCTGCTTCGTTTAAATAGAATAAGGCCGAATCAGCATAACTATCAACTATTTGTATTCTCTTATCTACAGGGAAATTCATATGCCACCTATAGCACTGCCCAATAATCATATAAGATTGGGCAAGTAGCTCTGGGATGTATTGGATTGGTTCTTTTTCTTGACAGAATACTTTTAGCTGTTCTTTTGCTGAATACTCATTGTCCATCAAGTATAAACATTGAGCCATCCTGTTATTAATGAGATGATTGCAATCATGCATCATAACATAGCTCTGGTCGACCAAATTGTAATTGGTAATTGCTTCTTCATAATAGCCAGCTATCTTCAACGAATCTGCAATGCGAAAAGCCCGATCCACGCTGAGGATAGTTGTTAAAGAATCAATAGCGCTAGGATGATCCATTAAACTGTCTTTTCTATCACTCTGGCTGTCAGAGCTCTTGTTTGCCGTATTGTTGGTACAAGCAAATAGTGATAATCCGGTCAAGAAAATCACGATCCAAATGAATTGTGGAAATCTCCTTGTCTTCAAATTGTTAGGTTAAGGTGTTAAAAATCAAAAGTTAAGGTAATTCCCCGAAGAAACCAAAAAACAACAAGGATAACAACGACAACGGCTGCCTGCCTCGATAAATCGGGATCATAGCTGCGCTACGACTTAGCGGCATTACCTTGGCCCAATTTTTGCATTGAATACCCAATACTCTGCGCTATGAAAAAAACCATTTTGTTATCCTCAATGGCACTGTTTATGTGTGCCTCATTATCTGCACAAGACTTTACAGGGCCTGATTATGGAAAGCCCACCAAGCAAGAGAATGTCGCTGCATCAAATGCATTTACAGGTTACTATAATATTACCGACATGGGTTTTCTGATCGGATCTCCCGATAACTCGAGGGTTGCACCCTTTTCCATTCTAGTCGTTAATGGTGTACATATAACGAAGCAACTGGGTGTGGGTCTGGGCTTTGGCCTTGAGTTTCCAACCGGTAGTTACATGCCTATCGTATTGGATACCCGGTATTACCTGCGAGATGAATCCTTTTCTCCGTATTTCTCATTTTCGGGAGGATATGCACTCCCGCTCGATGACGATGGGTACTACAATTATAACTATTCAGTAAGCTCATCGGTTTGGGACGAAGAGGATTATAACTTTACTGCTAAAGGGGGTTGGTTGCTCAACCCAGGATTTGGATTCAGACACCTGTTCGGTGAGAACTTTGGTGTGATCTTTCAAGTTGGTTATCGTTTCCAACGATTGCATTATGTGGGTACAATGGAACGAGAAGTATTTATTGACCACAGTCGCCTCAGTCTCAAATTTGGTATCACCTTCAGATTGAAACAAATTGATCCATGAAAAAGCTTTTGATATTATCTACCATGCTCTTGATTCTCTCCATGACAGCATGTGAAGACCGCGTAACCGAGATCTTCACTGGCAACAGTCCCATTTATATGAGCTACGAATCACTGCGAGAATCAATCAAACAAACAGATGCTCAACCACTGGTTAATCCTGGGAAACTATACTTCAAAGACCAATACATATTTATCGTTGAAGAAATGAAAGGGATTCACGTAATAGATAACCAGGATCCAAGTAATCCAGTAAACCTGACCTATGTTGAAGTTCCGGGTAATGCTGACATTGCTGTCAAAGGCAGCATCCTGTATGCTGATAGTTACGTGGATTTAGTGGCCCTTGATGTCTCAGATCTGAGTAATATCAGTGAAGTGGGACGTGTTGAAGGTCTTTTACCCTATACCATTCCTCCTTACGATAAGGATTATCCTGTGGCTCAAATTGATGAAGACAAAGGCGTTGTGGCCAGTTGGGAGATAAAAAAAGTGAAACAACAGATCGAAAACCGATATTATCCCATTTACCGAGGAGGGTGGAATACCCTGGCCGAAGATTCTGGGGGTAAGTTCTCAGGTGGCGGTGGGGTGAGCGCCGGTGGTATTGGTGTGGGTGGATCAATGGCCCGATTTGGTATTACAGAGAATACCCTATTCGCAGTCGATAATACCACCTTGCACATTTTTTCACTCGATGATCCGGTAAGCCCTGAATTCAGTAAAGATTTTAATGCCGGATGGGGAATTGAAACACTATTCATTCTTGGAGAGAATATGTTCCTTGGAACCCAGACTGGTATGCGCATTTTTGATATATCAGTACCCAATTCTCCCATGTATATAAGCGACTTTTGGCATGCAACTGGTTGTGACCCGGTCGTTGTACAAGACGATTTAGCTTACATTACATTAAGAGGTGGAAACACCTGTGGAAATGAAGTTAATCAACTTATCGTAGTTTCAATCAAGAACATACGTGAGCCTGAAGAACTTAAAGCCTATGCGATGGATGGCCCGTACGGTTTAGGCATTGATGGATCTACACTTTTCATTTGTGATGGAGACGCCGGTCTGAAGGTGTTTGATGTCAGTGATCCATACCAGATAACCAGAAATCAACTAGCTGTATTTCCAGATGTATTTGGTTATGATGTGATACCGATTGATGGGGTCTTATTGCTTATCGGTGACGATGGCTTATATCAATACGATTACACCAAAGTCACCGATATACAATTATTAAGCAAGATATCTGTTGGAGATTAAGCTTCCTCT
>CAYUGX010000260.1:0-7178 GCA_964444375.1 uncultured Porphyromonadaceae bacterium
CCAACCTAAAAATGTAACCATGGCCGTAACGGCTACGAAATCAGAAAAGATCAGTTTTAAAGGGTACACATTCACGATAAAGGCTCCTCCGGCAGGAAAGCGGACAATGCCAAATTTCATCTGAAGCCAGGCAAATAAAAGTGCCAACAAGATGCCTGAAAGAATCCCAATTCCGGTAATCATAATTCCTTCAATCAGAAACACCTGCCGGATACTCCGAGGCTGGATTCCCATACTCTGTAAGACATGCATGTCTTTTTTCTTTTCAAGAACCAGTAAGGTAAGTGAGGAAATGGTATTAAAGGATGCAATGAGCAAAATGAAGCCCAGAATGAGGAAAATAGCCCATTTTTCAGCGGCCATCACTTTGTAAAAGGCCTCGTGCTGTTCAAAGCGATCTTTGACCTGAAATTCGGTGCCCAGCATGGAATTCAATTGCTGTTTCACTTCGTCGACATCACTGCCGGGCGACAACTTAATTTCGATGGAAGTGGCTTCGTTTTCATAATTCAGTAAATCACGGGCAAAATCCAGAGGAACAATCAGGTATTGTGCATCGTATTCTTGCTGAACTGAGAATACCCCGGAGGGATAGAGATAGGCTTTCTTAAAGGCATTAGCCGGTATGATAAAATTGCCCCCCGTTCGTTTTGGCGCATAGATATACAGTGGATCCAGAAAAGTCAATCCGATTGATAATTCGTAGGCCAGTTCATAGCCAATAATACCCATCGGGCGATTATTCTCATATAGTTTAAATTTTCCGCTCGTGATCAAACTATCAATTCCGGTGAGTTGAGAAAACTCTTCAGGAACACCCTTGATTTTCGCAACAGCTTGTCGCTGTCTATATTCGAGCAAGGCATTTTCTTCCAGCACTTCAGCAAACACAGCAACTGAGGGATCCTGCCTGACAGGATCAAAGCGCTCATCCACAGCAAAAGTTTTTCCTTCGGTAAGTGTAATTTGGAGTGCAGGGTCAAAGGCACTGAAAAGAGATTTTATCAATGTATCCAGGCCATTGAAGAATGAGAGCACCAAAAGTAAAGCCAAAGCGCCCACCGTAATACCAGCAATGGATGCGCCTGAAATGAGGTTAATCACATTTCTGGATTTCTTGGAGATCAGGTAACGTCTGGCAATAAAGAGTGGGAGATTCATTGGTCCAATAATTCGTCAATGCGTTCTGCATAATCCAGCGAGTCATCAATGAAAAAATGCAGCTCAGGTACCACACGCAATTGCTTACCAACCAAGGTGCCCAATTCATATCGGATGGTTTTGGCTTGTTCCTGTATCGCTTTCAGAATATCAGTTGCTTGAGCAGGAGGGAATACACTCAGATATACCTTGGCCAGACCGAGGTCTGGACTGACACGCACAACGGTCACTGAGATCATAATCCCCGTGCCAAACTTTCTTGAATTCACCCGCATGATTTCAGCCAGATCTTTTTGCAGCAAGCGACTGACTCGTTGTTGTCTTGTACTTTCCATGGCATCCGATTTTCGCAATGGGATCAAATTTACGGATTATGGGGGATATTTCTATCTTTGCCGCGAATCGAGGAATATGTAATGGCTATGAAGGAAACAGTTTTAAGTGGCATTCGCTCCACAGGGAATCTTCACCTTGGGAATTATTTTGGTGCCATCCGCAATTTTGTCAGGATGCAACACGAGTACAATTGCTATTTCTTTGTTGCTGACTGGCATAGTTTGACTACTCACCCAACTCCAGAAAACCTTCATGCCAATGTACGATCTGTAATTTCTGAATACCTGGCTTGTGGAATAGATCCCGATGTGGCCACCTTGTATGTTCAGTCAGACGTACCTGAAATTCCCGAGTTGTATTTACTCCTGAGTATGAATGCCTATGTGGGTGAATTGGAAAGAACCACCTCTTTTAAAGATAAAATTCGGAAGCAACCCGACAATGTGAATGCTGGTTTATTGACTTACCCGGTTTTAATGGCCGCAGATATCATTATCCATCGGGCGCACAAGGTTCCAGTAGGAAAAGACCAGGAGCAAAACCTTGAAATGGCTCGTAAATTTGCTCGTCGCTTCAATAACATGTATCAGGTTGAATTCTTTCCTGAACCCAAAGCATTTTCATTCTCTGGCGAATTAATCAAAATTCCGGGTCTGGATGGATCGGGAAAAATGGGAAAATCAGAAGGCAATGCCATCAACTTAATTGATGATGAGAAAACGATTCGCAAGAAAGTGATGCGGGCTGTAACTGATAGCGGCCCAACTGAGCTCAATCAGACTCCACCTGAACCGATTGCCAACCTCTTTACGTTGATGGAAGTGGCCAGTACTGCAGATACCCTTGATCATTTCAAGCAGGCCTATGCCAACTGTACTATTCGGTATGGTGACTTAAAAAAGCAACTAGCCGAAGATATTGTTGCATTCAATAGCCCGATTCGCGAAAGAATTCTGTCTATTTACGACGACAACGACTATCTGCGTAAGGTCGTTCGTCAAGGAGCTGAGAAAGCCAGAGAAAGTGCATCTGCCACCCTCAAAGAAGTGCGTAAGATTATCGGCTATAAGGCTTTTTAACATCCAGCATTCGTTTAGCTTGGATTCTTGCCCGGGTAATCAAGGTTATAATGTAATCCCCGGCTTTCTTTCCGCTCCATGGCTTGCTTAATGATCAGATAAGCCACGTTGATGGCATTTCGTAATTCACATAATCGAACCGACAGGGTTGATCTCTCATAGAGATTCTCGGTTTCTCGATAGAGGATCTCCAGGCGATCAAGAGCCCTTTTTAAACGCAAGTTTGATCGCACTATGCCCACATAATTCGACATGATCTGTTGCAGTTCCTTACGACTTTGGGTGATCAGAATCATTTCCTCGGGCAAGGAGGTGCCTTCATCGTTCCATTTTGGGATATCAGTGCGCAGGGTTAGCGAATCAATCAGACTCTCAGCTTTTTTTGCTGCTCGATTGGCAAAGACAACAGCTTCAATCAGTGAATTAGAGGCCAAACGATTCGCACCATGAAGTCCGGTGCAAGCAACTTCCCCGGCCGCAAAAAGGCGTCTGATCGTAGTCATGCCATCCTCGTCGGTTCGCACCCCGCCACACATGTAATGCGCAGCCGGAACAACAGGAATGGGTTGTTTGGTTATATCGATACCAATTGAAGCGCATTTACTGGTTATATTCGGAAAATTAGCGGTGAGTTTTTTCGGATCTAGATGAGAACAGTCGAGGTAAACAAAATCCTCGCCTCGATTTTTAAGTTCAGTATCGATGGCACGAGCAACAATATCTCGTGGAGCCAGTGATCTTCGTTTGTCATACTTATACATGAAATCCTTCCCATCCATCGTTTTTAACTGGGCACCAAAACCCCTGATGGCCTCAGTGATCAGAAAAGAGGGCCGCTCACCCGGATTAAATAGACTGGTGGGGTGAAATTGGACAAACTCGGTTTGCTCAACATAGGCCTTGGCCCGAAAGGCCATGGCTATACCATCGCCTGTGGCAATCGGTGGGTTTGTCGTTGTTTGGTAAATGAATCCAATTCCGCCGGTGGCCAGCATAGTAGTTTTAGCCAGAATGGTGTCAACACAATTGGTTTGTGTATTCAAGGCATAAATACCAAAACAGTCAATATCACGCTTACCTCTGAATACCGGTACACCCAGATGGTGCTGGGTGATCAGGTCAAGGGCGAAATAATTATCTAAAATATCGATTCTCTCATGAGTTTTGACCTTTTGCACCAGGGCACGCATGATTTCATGACCGGTGTTGTCTTTATGGTGGAGAATCCGTTTTTCAGAATGACCACCTTCTCGATTCAAATCATATGTTCCATCGTGGTTCTTATCAAAACGAGTACCCCAGTCAATCATTTCATTGATTTGTGCAGGAGCCTCTGACACTACCATATTTACAATTTCTGCCTCATTCAGCCCATCCCCAGCGTCAATCGTGTCTTCAACATGCTTTCCCTCATTATCAGGTGCATAGGTGACCGAAGCGATTCCCCCCTGGGCATATCGTGTATTGGTTTCTTCAATCTCAGCCTTGGCCAAAATAATCACTGATCCTTTATTGGCTACTTTCAGTGCGTAGCTTAATCCAGCCAGCCCGCTACCTACCACCAAAAAATCGCATTTATGTTCCATCCGACAGGTGAATTTGCTGCAAAATTAACCAAAACCTGAAAGAATATGAATAAATCATATTTTGGCGTAATTTTGTTCGCTCAAATTGGAAACACATCAATGTATGGCTCAGGAAGATCTTTTTAAGAAATTAGTATCACACTGCAAAGAGTATGGCTATGTATTTCAGTCGTCTGAAGTATATGATGGATTAAGTGCGGTGTATGACTACGGTCAGTATGGCGTTGAACTCAAAAATAACATCAAAAAATACTGGTGGGACTCTATGGTATTATTGCATGAAAATGTAGTTGGCCTCGACTCTGCCATTTTTATGCACCCCACCATATGGAAAGCTTCAGGACACGTTGATGCTTTTAATGATCCCTTGATTGATAATAAGGATTCGAAAAAACGGTACCGAGCCGATGTACTGATTGAAGACCAAATACAGAAATTTGAGGGCAAGATAGAAAAGGAGGTTACCAAAGCAAAAAAACGGTTTGGAGACGCTTTTGATGAAGCCCAATTCAAAGACACCAACCAACGTGTATTGGCCAACCAGGAGAAGATCGATGTGCTGACGCAGCGTTATGCTAAAGCCATGAATGACAATGACCTTGACGAGCTAAAGCAGATCATTGTGGATTACGAGATCACCTGCCCGGTATCTGGAAGCAGAAACTGGACCGATGTACGCCAATTTAATCTGATGTTTTCAACCGAGATGGGTTCGACAGCTGAAGGAGCCTCTACCATCTACTTGCGTCCCGAAACCGCTCAGGGTATTTTTGTAAACTACCTGAATGTGCAAAAAACGGGCAGGATGAAATTGCCTTTTGGTATTGCTCAGATCGGAAAAGCGTTTAGAAATGAGATTGTTGCCCGACAATTCATTTTCCGCATGCGTGAGTTTGAACAAATGGAAATGCAGTTCTTCGTACGACCAGGTGAAGAACTCAATTGGTTTGAACAATGGAAAGAAGCCAGGATGAAATGGCACAAGTCTCTGGGCTTTGGTGATGAATCGTACCGCTTCCATGACCACGATAAATTGGCGCATTATGCCAATGCAGCCACCGACATTGAGTTTAGGTTTCCGTTTGGATTTAAAGAAGTGGAGGGCATTCATTCGCGCACTGATTTTGACCTTAAACAACACCAGGAATATTCAGGTAGAAAAATCCAATATTTTGATCCTGAGTTAAATGAGTCGTATGTACCCTTTGTGATTGAAACTTCCATTGGTGTTGATCGGATGTTTCTACAGGTTATATCGGCCTCGTATGATGAAGAGGAGATTGAAAAAGAAGGCGGTGGAAAAGACAGCCGGGTTGTACTCAGGCTTCCAGTCTTTTTAGCCCCGGTTAAACTGGCGGTGTTCCCACTGGTTAAAAAGGATGGCCTTCCTGAGATCGCTCGGGAGATCATCGACGACCTCAAGTTCGATTTTTACTGCCAATACGATGAAAAAGATTCAATAGGAAAGCGATACCGACGACACGATGCAATTGGTACACCATTCTGTGTCACTGTTGATCATCAGACTGCTGAAGACAATACAGTTACGATCAGACACCGTGACACAATGGAGCAGGACCGGGTAGCGATTGCGGAACTGAAGAATATAATTGCCGAGAAGGTTAGTTTTAACGAGATATTGAAAAGTTTGTAGCATCGTGCCTGTGCTAGTGGATCCCCGCTTTCGGGGGAATGACAATGGTTGGTGCCTGCTTCTTGCAACTTGTAACTTAAATGTTAACTGAAAACCAAATCCCCGCGAAAGCAGGGATCAAAAGATAGAATTATGAAATTCCTCCGTCCATTTCTTCCTGAGTTGTTAATGGTTGTCATTATGGTGGCAGCTGCTCTGGTCTATATGAGTCCTGTTTTTGAAGGGAAAACCCTACCACAGGGAGATGTGATCCATGCCCAGGATCAGATACAGGATGTGGTGGAGTTTCAGGAGGAAACCGGAGAATACCCGGGTTGGACCAATTCGGCTTTTGCCGGGATGCCAACATATCAGCTTAAAAGTCCACCATCAAAAAATATTTTCCACTACCTGTTCAGGATTTTTAAGTTGTACCTGCCTGGTTACACGGCTGCTATTCTTTTTGTTGCCTTCTTTGGGTTTTATTTCCTTTTGCGTACACTCAAACTCGATCGTTGGCTCGCATTGGCAGGTGCATTGGCCTTCGGATTGGGGGCCCACAATCTGCAATTGATCGTTGTTGGCCATGTCAGCAAAATCTACGCGATGGCATATATGGCTCCAGTAATTGCGGGGATGTTTCTTGTTTTCAAGAAAAAATACCTGGCAGGGGGCCTACTGACTGCTATTGGCCTGGGAATCCAACTTTCAACCAATCACGTACAAGTAACCTATTACCTGGGTCTGATGATTTTGGTTTATTTACTGGTCGAGTTGGTCTATGCCATTCGTCAAAAATACCTCGATCATTTCATCCGGTCTGGACTGGTACTATTCGCTGCACTCATTCTCGCCATTCTGCCAAATATGACCATGCTGCTTACTACTTACGAGTATACGCAGGAGACGACCCGAGGAAAGTCAGCAGCGGTTTCAACAGATGCGGACGCAAAAAGCGGATTAGATGTGACCTATATGACCGATTGGAGTTACGGGATTGAAGAAACACTGAATTTGTTTATTCCGAATCTGAATGGAGGAGGAGGAGCAACAGATGTAGGTGAAGATTCTGAGTTTTATCGAGCCCTCCAACGCATGGGTTATCAACCAGGGCAAGCCAAGCAAGCTGCTTCAGCCGCTCCGACCTATTGGGGCAGTCAGCCCTTTACGGCTGGTCCCCATTACGTGGGTGCCATTGTAGTATTCCTCGCCATCTTGGCCCTTTTTCTGATTCGGGGTCCGAAAAAATGGTGGCTCATCATCGTTATTGCTTTATCAATCATGCTGGCCTGGGGCAAAAACTTTATGTTCCTGACCGAATTCTTTGCCCAGAATGTACCTTTGTATGATAAGTTCAGGGATATGACCAATAACCTGATTATT
>CAYUGX010000261.1:0-7130 GCA_964444375.1 uncultured Porphyromonadaceae bacterium
AACGCCAGCTCCGGCTCCTGTTTGCTTCGACTGGATGGTTGCTGCTTCAATATGCCTTGGAGTGGTAATGATAGGTTGTAACCCATATAAGCGAATTACTCATTATGATAGAACCATACAGTTTTCGGGCTACGAATGGATGGTTAAATCGGGTGAAGAGCCTGTCGGGCCTGGTCCGAACTGGTTCGGTGATTCACCTGATAATGTCTGGGTAGATGATAGAGGCGATCTCCATCTTCGTGTCTATAAGCATGAAGACCGTTGGTATTGTGCTGAAGTAGTGAGTTCTGATCATTTCTCATATATTCAATTTCAGTTCCAGATTGTCAGTAAGCTCGATCAACTTGATCCAAACCTGGTATTGGGATTGTTTAGCTGGTCAGATAAAGGAATTAATAACCGGGAAATCGATATTGAATTTTCAAAATGGAGTGACCCGGCTACAGAATATAGTGGGCAGTACGTCATCCAGCCGGCTCATCAAACTGGTAATCGGTTCCGTTTCCCTATCCATCAAGAAGGATGGTTTACCACCCATCAGTTTTACTGGTATCCTGAGATAATTAGTTTTGCTAGTTATCATGGCCATGTTCAGGCCAACGATCAGCAGGCTACACCGATTAAGTTCTGGAATTTTACCGGTAAGCCTCCTAAACCAAAGAAGACACAGATACGCATTAACCTTTGGTTGAATCAAGGCCAGGAATTGAGTAATCACAATGAATTTGAAGTGATTATCAGGGGTTTTAGCTACAAACCGCTATCCAGATAACCTGTTCAGTGATGCATTATTGTTATTTTTACTTTTCAGTATGGCTAGAAAAAAGAAGAAATGAATAGAACTGGGATACACAGCTTTAAGATTATTGGCACAGTGGTTTTATTCAACTTCTTGTGGTTAACTTCTAGTGCAGGTGTTGCTCAGGTGGTGATCAATGAGTTTCAATCGATCAATAATTCTACTATAAAAGATCCTGATAATCAGGCCTATGTAGATTGGATTGAGTTGTATAATAGTAGTTTGCAATCGATCGATCTATCAGGCTGGTTTTTGTCTGACAATGCCACAAGTCCAACAAAGTGGGCTTTTCCGAATGGAACGAATCTGCCGGCACAATCTCACTTGTTGATTTGGGCTGATAAGATGGGAAGCGGTTTACATACGAACTTCAAATTGTCAGGTTCAGGAGAGCACATAGTCTTGTCAAAGGCTGACGGCGCAGTGCAAGATTCGCTTAGTTTTATTGATCAACTACCGGATGTCTCCTTTGGAAGAAAAGGAGATAACGGTACAGAATGGATCTACTTCGATCAGCCCTCACCTGGCAATGATAATTCATCTTCCGGTATGCTTGACCAATTAAGTGATCCGCTCCCGTCAAAGGATCGGGGTTTTTATTCAGGAGCGATCTCGGTGCGACTTGAATCAGCTGAAGGGGCTACCATTTACTATTCACTGGATGGCTCTGATCCTTATCCCAACGGATCAGTGTATTCAAACAGTCCGCTGCAGGTATCTAAAACAACAGTTCTTAGGGCACAAGCCATCTTAGACGGCTATTTTGATTCGAGAATTGCTACGCATACCTATTTCATCAACGAATCAAGTACATTACCCGTATTCTCTATTTCTACAGATCCCAAAAATCTCTGGGATTCAGATATTGGTATCTATGTAGAAGGTGATAATTATGTCTTTCGCTACGGAAATTTTGACGAGAACTGGGCTAGAGGAGCCCATGGTGAGTACTGGACAGCGGATGGGGTGAATCAGATTAGTCAAAACGGAGAAATTGAGATTGCTGGTGGACTAACCCGGACTGCCAGTCAAAAATCGATACGATTTAAGTCTGATGGGGATATGGGACCGGGAAAATTGAATTATGAATTCTTTGCGTCAAAAAATATCAATGATTTTGAAGAAGTAGTTCTTAGAAACTCAGGTAATGACTGGGGAGAAACAATGCTGAAAGATGGGACGATGCAATCCATCCTTGCCAATAGGATGGATGTTGATTTCCAAGCCTTTCAACCTGCGATACTCTTCTTAAACGGTGAATACTGGGGTGTTCACAACATGCGTGAGCGGATTGGACCGACCTATGTGGTAGACAATTATGGAATCAGTCGGAATGATATTGATTTTATCTCCGAGGGCTGGGATCCTAAAACTGGATCTACTGATGAATACCTGGCAATCGTTAGTTATTGTGCCAATAATGACCTCAGCATTCAGTCTAATTATGAGTATGTTTCAAGCCAAATCGACATCCCGGCCTACATCAATTATTACTTGGCTGAAATATTTTTCGGAAATGAAGATTGGCCAGGATCAAATTTCAAGTGCTGGAAACAGCACGGTGAAAAGGGTAAATGGCGATGGATATTGTTCGATCTGGATTGGGGTTATCGCAAGGTAGATTACAATGCATTTGAGGCGGTTGTGGATCCTAACTGGCAATACGGCAATACAACCATATCCAGAAAACTTTTACAAAACCAGACATTCTTGCAAGAGTTTCAAAAGAGAATGACCTACCACATAAACACTACTTTTAGTGACCAGCGTGTATTGCATGTTATCGATAGTATTAAAAATATTTTGAAACCTGAAATGGCTCGGCATATCACCAGGTGGCATGGTTCCCATGGTTGGAGATGGTATACTGAAGCAGATGGCTGGTGGAACCAACCCTGGATAGAGGATTATGCAGAGTGGGAAGATAATGTGCAAGATTTACGCAACCTGATGGCCAATCGACGTGCCCATGTTCTGACTCAAATGGAAGCTTTTTTTGGGATTACTAGCAGATATGAGATCAACATTAGCATTCAACCAGAGGGGGCAGGTTTTGTGCAAATTGATGACTATGGGCTAAGTAATGAGAAGGTTGTATGGAATCAACTTGGAGATAATCAAATGCAATTGGCGGCCTATACAAGCACCGGATATCAATTCTCACATTGGGAGTATACTTCTCCAGGGGGTCAAGCAACTCAATTACTGGATCCCTTGTTGCAAAGGTCGTTCGATCACAATTCAAAGCTGGTGGCTATCTTTATTGAGACACAACAGAGACCTCCTTTAGTAATCAACGAGGTCATGCCCAGAAACGATGGTTTTTTTGCCGATCCAACAGGGGCATTTCGGGATTGGATAGAATTGTACAATCCTGGAGACCAATCCATCTTGATCAATGGTTTGTATCTGACAGATGATTACACACAGCCAACAAAACACAAAATTGGGGCTAGAGATCCTATACCGATTCAGATTGAATCTGGCGAATACAAAGTCTTGTGGACAGACGAGAAAGTTGAACTGGGTGCTGATCACTTGGATTTCAGGCTGGCCAGTACCGGTGAACAAGTTGGGATAGGCGCCGAGATCAACGGTGAATTCGTTTGGTTAGATACTTTGATGTTTCCCGCCCTGGAATCCAATACTAGCTACGGAAGAGAGGAAGACGCGGGAGCAGAGAAGGTCATATTCACTAAATATCCAACTCCTGGCGCCAGCAACCGTCCTGATTTAGATACCACCGATATACCCACCAATATCCCATTTGTATTGTACCAGAATGCACCAAATCCATTCCGCACAACAACAGAAATTCGATTTGATGTAGCTGATAAACAGCACTTAGTCATGGATATTTTTGACATGCAGGGAAACTTGGTTAAACAATTCTTTGATACAGAGTACGAAAAAGGATCATATTCCGTATTTTGGGACGGCAAGAACTACGAAGGAAAGTTGATGCCACCTGGTCTATACATATACCGGTTAATAGGACCCTATTTATGGGACGCCTGGAAAATGATATTGGAATATTGAGCAGTAAACGGATATCATGTATCTTATTAGGTTTACTTCTTGCTGGATTAACAGTGTTCGGTCAAGTAGAACGCGTGTTGATTCCAGAAGGGGCCGTTTGGTTTTATAATGACTCGGGCGACGATCTGGGATCAAGCTGGCAATTTGCTGATTATGACCATTCTTCATGGTCTTACGGAGCCGGCATTTTAGGCTATGGAGAGTCCAGCATAGTGACTCAACTAGACTACGGTCCTGATGAAGATGACAAACACATCACCTACTATTTTAGAAAAGAGTTTTACCTCCAAGACCTGAGTGAATTTTCTTCTGTAAGGCTTGGACTATTAAGAGATGATGGTGCCGCGATATATGTTAATGGAAACCGTATCATTCTATCAAACCTCCCAGAGACCATTCAGGCTAATACCTACGCACTCAATTCTGCCGGTGGAGATGAAGAGAGCACCTACATTCAGTACTCTTTAGATTTGACACATTTCAACGAAGGGACAAATCTGATTGCTGTCGAGGTTCATCAGGTCAATTCTGGAAGTAGTGATCTGCAGTTTGATCTAACCCTGGAAGTATCGAGTGATCTACCTAAAACAGTAATTATTAATGAAGTGATCCCAGAGAACCATTCTATTCTTATGGATCCGGTATTTAAGCAGTTTTCAGATGTCATTGAATTACACAATGTATCAAACAAAACCCAGGATGTTTCATCATTTTTCATTAGCGATGACCCCGATGAGCCAGAAAAATGGCGAATTCCCAATAACACAAATATCCCATCTGGGGGATATGTAATAGTTTATGCCGATGACCTGGATACACTGAACCATACTAGTTTTAGATTATCATTAAACGGCGAAACGATAGCCTTATACAACTGGTATGCTGAGGTAATTGATGAACTGAGTTATCCGGCAGCCTATCCTGATATTTCCTATGGAAGGAATCCACTCGATATCAGTCAAGGTTTGTATTTTACAGAACCTAGCCCGGGAGAAAAGAATGGAGAAGGATTAGTCAGTGGAGATCGTACTCCTTTGCCAGTTTTTAGCACTCCAGGCGGAAAGTATATCAGCGGGGTTCAGTTAGGTCTTAGCAGTGATGGCAATGCCACTATATATTATACCGTTGATGGGAGCGACCCGGATAGAGGGGATATTATTTATACTTCAGTCTTGTCCATCACCGAGACAAAGGTTATCAAAGCCCGTGCCTATGGCGAAGACCTGTTGCCCAGCGAAGTTGTTGCCCATACTTACCTGGTAAATGAGCAGATTGATCTGCCTGTGGTTTCAATTGCCACAGAGGAAGATCATCTGTATAATAATAATACCGGAATTTATCTGGATGAGGCGGTGGCGAGTCGCAAAGAATGGGAGCGACCAGCCAGTTTTGAATTTTTTGAGCCAGACGGCAGCAGAAGAATGTTCAGCCAGGTTGATATCCGCCTGTTTGGAAGAGGGGCCATTTATTTTCCGGCCAAATCACTTGCCATATTCCCAAGAGAAACCAACGGCAAGAACTATTTTGATTATCCCGTGTTTCCAAGCTCAGAACTTAACCACTTTGAAAGTTTGATAATTCGAACGTCGAGTGATGACTGGCGGTATACCTTACTAAAAGACGGAATGGTGCAGAGTGTCGTGGAAAATCAGACCCAGCTGGATGTACAATCATTCAGACAGGTGATTCTCTTTCTAAACGGACAATATTTGGGGATTCATAATATTCGAGAAAAATACAATGAGTCCTATCTGGCCAACCATCATGGTGTTGATCCCAATGGAATCGATCTCTTATTCATCGATAATGATTACGCCCCGGCAAGAATTGAGATAAAAGAAGGGGATGCAGCTGCCTATCTGGCCTTTCTGAGTTACATTTCTTCAAACGACCTGACTGACGACGACAACTTTGAATTTGTTGAATCGATGATTGATGTCAATAACTTCATAGACTATATAGCTGTTCAGGTGATTACAGCGAATAAAAGCTGGAAGCATAATCGACGTGTATGGCGGCCACGTACACCGGATGGGAAATTTAAGTGGTTATTATTTGATCTGGACTATGGACATAGTCTTGTTGATGTCGATATTCTCAGCCGAATTGCCGAAGATGATCCAGTATTCAGGACCTTAATCACCAATACCAGTTTTCGAAATCGCTTTATTCAACGGGTGGTCCTACTTGAAGCTACAGTTTTCGAGGAAGATCGGGTTATTCATTTCATTGACAGCTTGGCAAACAACATAGAACCTCAGATTACAAGACATTTAGACAGGTGGGGTGGTACTCATCCTGATATGTTCACGAGTAAAACCGAATGGCAAAATCTTGTGAATGTTGCACGAAGTTATGCCAGAAATCGTCCAGATTACACAGAGGATTACCTGATGGATTATTTTAATCTGGATGATCGAGTAGAGGCAGAACTGAAGGTTACTCCAGCAGGTTCAGGGACCATATATTTAGAAACCCAGGTCGTGACTCAAGATGAGCTTGACATCGAGTTTTTTAAAAACATTCCATTCAAATTGACGGCCCAACCCAAACCGGGCTATGAATTTGTGTCCTGGTCTGGGGATGTCAATTCCACTCAGCAGCTGATAACCATTCCGCCGATTCGAGACTTCGAAGTTGAAGCCAATTTTACTGCCCATAATGAATCTGATGTGCTAATCACAGAACTTTTGTACCATCCAATTCAAGCCACAGGGGATAATGGAGAGTTTATCGAATTAAAAAACCTCTCAGAAGAGGCAATTGATTTGAGTCAATACAGTCTGTCGGGTGAAGTGAATTTTACCTTTCCGGGCGGTACACTTTTGTCACCAAATGAAGAATTGGTGGTTTGTAAATCTGCAAGCTTCTATCAATCGATTCCTGCTCAGGTCTTCCAATGGAATTCAGGCACCCTGCCTGATGGAGGTGGAACTATTATACTTAGACGACCCAATAATCAAGTAGCTGATCAGCTAACTTACACCGACGATAATCCCTGGCCAGATGTATCTGTTCTGGAGGGAGCATCTATTGAAGTCAAAAACGCCGCTGTTGGAAATGCCACAGCACAGCAATGGGGAACCAGTCGAGGTACAGGGGGTACACCAGGATTGCCAAATTCGAGGTATTTTGATGATGTTCGGATCAATGAAATTATGGCAAATCCTTCTAACTCAGGCTATCTGTCGGGCACCGATTGGTTCGAAATTAGCAACCAGGGAGCTTTTACTACTGACCTGGGTGGACTGTATTTTTCAGATGATCCTATGGATCCTCTGAAGTGGCAGCT
>CAYUGX010000262.1:0-7073 GCA_964444375.1 uncultured Porphyromonadaceae bacterium
GGGTATAAATATAGTGCGGATCCCAGCTGCACTGGGTGAAAACAAGGTAATCAACGGCCCTTAAGCCATTCTTCACATACCTGTCGGAACCAGTGGCTTGGGCCAGTGAAGCAAATCCTTCGGCTGCCCAGATAACGCACAGGTTACCTCGTGCAATCTGGTTTTGTATCCTGTCTCGGGTAAATGAAAGCGGCTTGAAACCGCAAGATAAATATTGCTCCATATCTATCCACTTTGCCTCAGGCAGAATCTCCTGCTCAAGGTAAGCTGCAATCCTTTTGGCTCCTTGGAGATATTTGGAATCGGAAGTTGAACGATACAGATTGGCCAGAAACCATAAACTTGCGGCTGGATGTGCGGAATAGAGAAGAATATCAGAAATGACCATTTCTTCGGAAACGTAAGCCGGAACAGTACCTCTTTCATCAATGACCGAGATGATCCAATCTCCATAGGGTCTTAAAAATTCTACAATTCTCTGATCCTGCTCACACCCCAAATAGTAATCCAGCAGGTGAGCCCCTGTCTTGCTCATGTTCGCTACGTCGTAGCTCCTGCTCTCTTCAAGGAAAAACCTGTATTCTCCATGAACGGGATCGGAAAACTGCAATCCCCAGAATTTACCCTCGGCATTATATAGTGTGGCAAATAATCCCTGCTCATTGCGTGGGGCCGATAGGCACCAGTTGATGATCCTGTGTGCACGATCAAGGGCTACTGTATCATTATTCTCCTTTGCCCAGAACCAGAAACCTGCAGCATCCCTGGCATTATTCCAGAAAGGGGAATTATGGAGTTTGTCATTCCACCAGTTGATGGCAGACCGGTATCCGCCCATGGGTACTCCATTTTCTTCCCATTGCAGCCATGATCCTCTGTTTTCATATCCCGGAACAGGGATGTCAATTTCAAGATATGGGCTGGGACGGAAGGTAATGCTGTCAATAATCCTGCGGTATTCATCAAATGGCATGGGCAGGTGCGGGTGATTTTCAAACACTTTCTTCCCGTAATTATTCCAGATAAACAGACTGATATCTGCGTACTTTCCATATCCCTCCACATCGGCAGCCAGGATCAGGTCAAACTCATATATCAATTGTTCCCCATCTATTTTACGGATCATGCTGCTGTCATTAAAACGGTTGAAATGCATGTGATGTCCGATGACGGCATCAGCATATCCGTATGCCAGGATCGGTTTTGAAGTAAGACCGCTATTCACGTTCAGATCAAGAAACGCGGGCATCGTGTACCTATCCTCTTCAATGGTAACTCCAAATCTGTTGGGTGGGATAAAACTTGTTCTTCTTGCATCGGGTGAGACTACCCGGTTTTCATTAATGGCATTCAAATCAGGAACAAGAGCAGCGAACATATTTTCTTCCTGCAAAATGATTGCCGGAGCATAGAAACTCCTGTCTCCAATGATCTGGTCCTGCGAAGGGACGATCCGGAACCTGTTCTGGTTTGAATCCTCATTGTCATATTTCAGAGCCGGAGAGTGTACAAAATAGGGAGGATGGTCACAGTTGAATGCAAAAGTGCTCATGACATAGTCAAGACTGGAATCGGGTAGCATGCATTCAACTTTATAATGGATCCTCTCTTCCTCCGGGAAAAAAGTAATCGATTGCTTGTAACTGAATCCCTCTCCTTCACCCATCAGTGTAACAGTGCCCGATTTTTTATCATAAGTAAGGGAGGAGGGTTGTTCATTGATCAGATATCTTTTCGGAGAAATCCCGCTGTTATAAAATCTTGCGTAATTGGTGTCCGACATGGTATATTCCTTCAAATCATCAATAGGATTGTAAGAGCGTAGGACCTCTGTATACTCCCCGTTATGTTCTTTCATGAAGAACACCTGTTCGTAAAGATGATTCTTGAGCTGAAAATCCATCCTTATTTCACCACCTTTGATAGTAAGGCCTTCTTCAGTCTCTCTGAACTCCAGGTGTTGTTCTGTGGAACAACCGGGGAAAATGGTTTGTGTAATACTGAAAATGATGCAGAAGATTAAAAAAGGGCGAACCATAAGCAGCGTTTAGAAGTCAAATA
Organism: uncultured Porphyromonadaceae bacterium; assembly: GCA_964444375.1. GTDB lineage: Bacteria > Bacteroidota > Bacteroidia > Bacteroidales > UBA12481 > JABHCC01. The sequence continues at coordinate 2,062 of CAYUGX010000262.1, forward strand.
TTCCTGGAGAAGGGGCCAACAGTACATGGATACTGTTTAGCATAGATCAACACCCATGTAGGATGATGGGATGATCAAAGTGTCATCCGGAAAATTTCCGGTTAAGGCTCCTGTTCACAACCGGGCAATGCCATTACCAAGAAAACCGGTGCAGCTACTTTAACTGCACCGGTTTCTTCATTTTAATAACCCGGATTCTGTGTCACAAGACCATCTGAAGATAGAATCTCAAGTTCCGGAATCGGATATAATAGATTGTGAGCATCAATCACCCAGGGTCCGTCTTCTCTTTCCGCTGCCAAATGAGCATTTATAATTGCAATGGCATCAGATTCAGGGTGCCTCAACAGATCTATCCATCTTTGATTCTCAAATGCAAACTCCCTCCTTCGCTCCAGTTGAACTTTTTCAAAGAATGTACCCTGAGTGGCAGCATCAATATCAATGGCAGGATCCGGCACCATGGGATCCTGCCCGAATGCCCTCCTTCGCACTTGGTTGATCAATTCGTAAGAAGCTGCGCTTTCTCCATCAGCCTCTGCCTTCAACAGCAGGACATCAGCATATCGCAACAGAACCATGTTGATATCACTGCCATCGCCAGCTGCATTCAAATCCATAAACTTGCGAATATATGGCATAATGGTATCTTCCAGGGTATACGTTCCGAATGAAGCCGCAGCCCTCAAATCCCCATCTTCATAAATGGTTTGTACATCCTTGGTAGGAACATATGGAGGTATCTGCGCAAACCCACCGGCAACAATACCTAATTCCTGTGCCACACTTTGCGGCAGGAAAAAATTATTGTCAAATAGACCCGTTTGATTTGAAGAATTAAAACTGACTTCAAAAATTGATTCTGCTGTATTGTCATTACCTGCCGCATGAACATCAGCAAAATTTGCCAACAAACTGTAATTGCCAATCACATTATCAAGTGCTGAAGATGCAGCAGAAGCATTGCCACTTTGTAAATATACCTTGCCCAACAGTGCCTGTGCCGCGTAACTGGTTGCCCGGCCGACCTCATTAAGCGGGCCACCTGAATAACTGGCCGGAAGTACGCTTATGGCATCGGTTAAATCTGAAATGATCTGCGCATAAACCTCATTGACAGAGCTTTTTGCTAAATTCGCATTGTCAAAATCTTCAGTGGGTTCTAATCTCAGGGGAACTTCCCCCCACATGGTGACCAGGTAAAAATAGGTCAGTGCCCTTAGAAACTTTGCTTCACCTGTTGCCCTGTTAATCAGTTCTTCCTCTGCCGCGTTCTCAAAAGGAATTCCAGATGCCCTTTGGATGACCATATTGGCATTGTTGATTACAATGTAATGATTCACCCAGATATTCACCAATATATTGTTCGATCCGATTTCCTGAAAAACATCGAATGCGGCATCAGCCTGGTTCGAGCCCTCGCCGAATTCCACATTATCTGATCTTCCCATATGCATGATCCAAAAAAGATTATCACCGAATATGGGACGCTGTTGAGCGTATACACCATTCAATGCAAAAACCAATTCATCAGGGTTGGAAAAGAAGGCCTCAGCATCAATGGTGCTATCGGGGGCAACATTAATGAAATCTTCACAGGATGCAGAAAGAATCACTAATGAAACAACCAGTAGAATTCTGATGTGAGATTTTATACGTGTTGAATATAAAATATCTCGGTTTATATACTTTTTCATGTTATTATCATTTAAAAGTTAACACTTATTCCCACGATCCATGTTCTCGGCAAAGGAAGAGGTGCAGGGCTGTTTAAGCCAAGCTCCCTGCCATCTGTAACCGCTGCAATTTGCGAGCCCCCGATGAGCGCGGGACCACCTATCGATGCTCTCCGGGCTTCAGGATTTCCACCCACATAATCTGTGAACGTGTGAAGGTTTTCCACCGAGGTAAAGATCCTGGCATTGGACATGCCCAAATTCTCCAATATTGAATTTGGAAGATGGTACGAAAGTGTGGCATTTCTGATTCTAAGATAATCTGTTGCTTGTACCCCCATTTCAGAAACAGGAAGGACTGCTACGTCAATACCATTGGCTGAAGGTGTTTTTCCATCACCCGGATTGGACTCATCAATGTACCTTCCTTCATACCAAAATTCCCTCGAGAGATTGGTTCTGCGAAATGGTGCTGAAATCTGGATTTGCCAGAAATCATACACATATGCACCGGACTGGCCATTAAACAATATATTCAGATCAAAACCTTTATATCTCAGGTTCGTAGTGAATCCATATAAGAAATCCACATTGGTATCCCCTATCAACTGAGCATCAGGTCCCAGAAAGTTGCTTATGGACCCATTCCCGTCAACGTCCTCATAAATGACAGCTCCCGGCACCTGCACAGGTTGAGCGGATTGGTCATCACCTTCACGTGCTATACCAATGACTTTTGGGCCCTTTATCTGCTGCAGTTCGCCTCCCACAACACGCCTCAGGGCCCCGAAAAAGTTAGGGATTTCCTCTTCGCCTCCCAAATCCAGGATTTCCTGATCATTGAAAGTTAAATTCCCTCCGACAGACCATCCCCAATCTTCTGTATCCACAACTCTTAGGTCCAGTGAGAGCTCGACACCTTTATTGCGCATGCTGCCAATATTGGTCAGGAACGAGGAATAACCGGAAGAAGGAACAATATCTTTTGTCAACAGAAGTGAAGTGGTTTCATTGTTATAATAGTCAACTACCAGATTTACACGGTAATTGAACATATTCAGGTCCAAGCCTATATTCATTTGCTTGGATGTCTCCCACGTTAAGGAGTTATTTCCAGGATTACCCAATGTGGTTCCGAAAAGGGTACTGCCTCCAAAAGAGTGGTCTCTTGCATTTAAAGTCGCTCGTGATGCAAATGGTGGTATTGCGTTACTGCCGGTAGTACCATATGAAAACCTTAGCTTTCCGCTGTTTAAACTATTAATACCTTGCAGAAAGGACTCTTCAGAAAACCTCCAGCCCAGAGCAAAAGAACCAAACGTTTGATACCGGTTATTGGCTCCAAATACTGAACTACCATCTGTTCTGACAGTACCTGTAACCAGGTACCTGTCTTTGAATCCATAATTGAGTCGACCAAGATAAGAAACCAAAGAACTTGCAGATGAACTGTTGGAGCCAGTTCTGGTTTCTGAATTTCCGACGTTCACATTTCGCACCCCGGGTACCTGCAGTTCCCGGACGCTGGCACTCACGGATTCAAATGAATTCTTTTGAAGTGTAAAACCACCCAGAATATCGAAAGCATGATCCTTTACTACTTTTTTATAATTCAGGGTATTTTCATTCAGCCACCCTATCGATTGTGATTGTCCCACACTATAAGAAGAAACGGATGACATCCCCATAGGAGTCGCCTGACCTATGGTTGGCACGTAGTAGGTCTCCGATTTGTCAGTTCCGATATTCGTTGAAGCAGTGCTCATCAATGTCAGTCCGTCAATAATTTCCCATTTCCCATAAACCCCTCCAAGCATTCTGAAAAGGCCGTTGCCATAATCGTAATTTTCCATTGTTTCAAGTGGATTGCCAATTGGAAGAGCTCCCACGAGATCCGAATTCATTGAATAGGTTCCATCGTCCCTGTGAATGGGAACAATAGGTGCCATCATCCAGGCCTGGGCAAACAATGAGGCCCAGTCACCCCCATCCGTTGCGTGACTATTCCTGCCCTGGGTTGAATAATTCGGAGCTACGTTTAACCCAACCGTAACTCTGTCAATGGGTTTATAATCCACTTTAATCCTGGCCGAGTATTTGTCATATTCCTCTCCTTTGACGATTCCTTCCTGACTCAGGTAATTGGCTGACAAAATATAGGTTACCTTCTCATCGCCTCCCGATGCCGAAAGGGCATAATTCTGATAGGTGCCGTTCCTGAAAATCTGGTCCATCCAGTCTGTATCTGTTTCTCCATCCCAGTAATCGGCGATAAAATCAGGTACGGTTCCGTCATTTTTTTCCGTATGGTATTGCACATACTCTTCTGCATTCAGGACCTGGACTTTTCCCATATTGGGTACCGTTGCCACCCCTCCGGTGACACTGACGTTAAGGGTTGATCTTCCGGCCTGTCCTGATTTTGTCGTGATGATAATGACACCGTTGGCCCCCCTGGAACCATAAATGGCTGTGGCCGAAGCATCCTTTAGAACTTCCACCGATTGTATGTCGGCCGGATTGATCGACTGGGCATTTCGCTGATCTGTGGGGAACCCATCAATGACCCAAAGGGGTGAGGTACCCGCGGTGATGGATCCCAGCGCCCTGATGGATACGGTTCCCAGCTCTCCCGGTGAACCTGATCTTTGCGCAATATTCAATCCGGCAACATGACCCTGCAGGGCTTCCTCTGCCGAGGTTATGGGTCTGTATTCTATTGCTTCGGGATCTACCTTTGTAATGGAGCCTGTTACGTCCTGTTTACGGGCCGTACCATATCCGATGGCGACCACCTCCGCCAATCCAAGTGCTTCAAGCTGCATGGTCACATTGATGGTGGTTTGATTGCCAACCGAAATTTCCTGGGTCTTCATTCCTATAAAGGAAAATACGAGAATATCGCTGGTCGTTCCAACAGATATCGAATATTCCCCGTCCTGATTGGTGACGGTACCTTCTGTGGTACCTTTAATGGTAATGTTCACCCCGGGAATGACGTTCCCTTGCTCATCCGTAATCTTTCCTGTTATTTCCTGCGCCATGCTGAAAGCAGAAAATACCCCGAGAAAGAGGATGACGAGTAACTGTTTAATTTTTCCCATTAGATTAAGTTTTAGTTTAGAAAAAGGTTAATAAATATCTTTTAGCAAATTTTAATAATATAGTGATAGGCCCGGGATCTGTTAGATTTCAAAAAGGTGGATTTAGCATGAAGAGAGGTGGAATTTTCTTTACAAAAGGTGCAATTTCAAACATTCATGCCTGCAGTACAAATAATTTATTACTAGGGTATGCACTTAAAACATATTGAATTTCTCAGTAATATTGGGGGTT
>CAYUGX010000263.1:0-7030 GCA_964444375.1 uncultured Porphyromonadaceae bacterium
TGAAAAATATAGTTATCGCAATAAGTCTAATGGCCGTGTCACTGAATGCCTGGACACAGAATAAAGTCGTTGATGATTTGATGAATAAGTACGGTGGTCAAGATGGTTTTACCTCGGTAGTGATCACCAAGCACATGTTTAATCTGTTCAGTGGAATTGAAACATCTGAAGATGATGAGTACATGAACATGATTAAGGATCTGAATAACATCAAAATTCTGTCTGCCCCGAGTGTTGGAGAATCCGGCGTCAATCTCCATGATGAGGTGATGAAGAACCTCCCGATTAAGCAATACGAAGAATTAATGGTTATTAAAGACGGTGGTCAGGATATTAAGTTCCTGATTAGAGAAGAAAAGAAGAAAGTCGTTGAATTGCTAATGCTTGTTGGTGGAAATACTGACAACCTCCTCATATCCATAACCGGTATAATTGATATGAAGACCATTGCAAAATTGTCTGAATCCATGAATATTCAAGGAATGGAAAATTTAGACAAGATAGAAAAGGACTGGCCTTTCTAGCCAGTTTCAGTGTTGGACCTATAAACCAAGTAGATAGAAATGAAGAATTACAGTGTTTTATTGATTGCATTGGCCTGGGTTGCTATGTCGTGCGAAACCCAGAAAACCATAACTGATGTTGTATATAAGGAGTATAACCAACAAGCTGGATTTGCCATGTGGGTACTTCCACCAAGCTTTGTCGACAATTTTGTTGATGAGTCGGAGACCGAACAGCAGCAGCTCTTGCAGTCTGTAAGAGATTTCAGACTCATGATTTTCGACAACGAAGTGGCTGGAAAAAGCAAAAAGACCGTATATGCCGACGTCAAGAAGCTGCTAGACAAGCGTGATTTCGTAGAGTACTTGAGCATAGCAAAGGAAGGATCTCAGGTGACCATGATGGCCAAAGAAAAGAAGGGAACCATACGTGAAATGCATGTACTGGTTAGTGGTGATGAAAAGCTTTTCATGGCAAGTCTTACCGGAAGAATAGATTTTAATACAGTGAATTCAACACTGCAAGAAATTGATTTTGACGAATTCTCAGAAATTGGTGATTTTTCTGGGGATTTTGATTTTGATGATTTCGAATGGGCGTTTTAGCTTATTCCTTATTTTTGCACCCATGCTGTCAAGATTGAAGTACACGTGGGTGCTTGTTTGTTTTCTGATTTTCTCAGTTAACCCCTTCACCGCACAAGGGCAATATTACTCAACCGGTAATGATGCCTCGGGTATAAAGTGGAATTCGCTAGAGTACCCTCATTTTAAACTAATTTACCCCAGAGCTCATGATTCAGTTGCCCTTGACATGGCTGGCTTTATTCAAAATAATCTGCACCGTATAGGGGCATCACTAAACCATGTTCCACGTCGTTTTCCAATAATCAACCACCCCTATTCGAGTACTTCAAATGGTTTTGCCATATGGGCACCTCGGCGTATCGAGCTATATCCCAGACCACCGCAATATGGATTGGCTGAAAATTATCAAGATCATTTACTGGTTCATGAAATCAGGCACATCATTCAAATGGACAAACTGAATCAGGGGATCACAAAGGCAGCTTCATGGTTTCTTGGAGATCAGGCAGTCGCCGCTGTTGTTGGTTTACACATGGCAAACTGGCTAACAGAGGGGGATGCTGTACTGACCGAAACTCTGCTCTCACATTCAGGCCGGGGACGAAGCGCCCTATTTTTTGAACCTCTTCGGGCTTTGTGGCTTGCTGGAGGTGGAGCAACTTACGACCAGGTCCTTTTCGGATCCTATAAGTACTATCTTCCCAGTTACTATGCGGTGGGCTACCATATGGTTTCAATGGGCCGTTTACTAGGTGGATCATATTTGTGGTCAGGAGCCATTGATCAAATGGCACAAAAGCCATTGAGAGTGGCAAACCTGTCAAGGTATCTTCGAAATGAGATCGGCATGCATAAGATTGATTTATTCGGTCATACACGAGATTGGTTCACTAAATACTGGGAGAGTGACCCCTCTCCAAATCTCAATCAACCCCATCCAGTATGGGAGAATACAGAGACAGATTTTCAACAATTCATTAAGTACTATCCCCTATCGGATAGTAGAGCCATCTCACTGCGCAAATCATTGGGACAAATTCCTGCATTTGTTTATCTCCTGCCAAATGGTAAAATGAAAACCATTACCCATCCTGGATACATTTCATCAGGTGATTATAGTGTGGTGAAAGATCGTATTATATGGGCAGAGCACATTCCAGATACCAGGTGGGAGAATCAATCATTTTCAGATCTGTACAGTTATTCCATTACCACAAAAACAAAGCAAAGGTTATCAAAGAAGCAACGCTATTTTTCTCCAGCGCTCAGCCCAGTAGATGACCGTATTGTCTGTGTTGAGATACTACCCGGTAAGGGAAGTCAGCTGACCATTCTTCAAGCTCACAGTGGAGAACGGATATCTTCGATACCGGCACCGCCCGGCTGCACCTATCAACATCCTTCCTATGATTTTGAAGGATCAATCTGGACTTTTTTGGTTGGGCGTACAGGCAAGCAGCTTTGTAGCATATCAGCTGATGATCATTACATCAATGAAGTATTTGATTTTGGCCATGCTGAGGTTTATCAACCAATCCGGGTTAACAATGAGATTCTTTTTATTGGTCCGTCAGGAAGTAGAAACGCCCTTTATGCGTTTGATCTGACTGACCTGAGTTTTAGCCTGGTGGCTACCGACTCTGCTGGTATTAACTATATCACTGCAAATGATTCAGATGTTTTTGCATCGGTTTATCGAAACAATGGTTATAAGCCGGTTAAGATAGATCTGAACCAAGACAGGATTCAAATTATCAATATCCCGGATGTTGAAGAGGCGATTACCCCTTTGATTTCAAGGGCGCCTGACGAAGAGCCACTTACAGCTGATTTCGCAAGACCATCAACCAGACCTTCAAAGTTCAGAAAAGGATTGAATCTGTTTAAAATCCATTCGTGGGCACCGGTTTCCCTCAATCCTACAACCTATGATGTCAAACCAGGGATCATGGTATTGTCGCAAAACGAGCTTAGCAGTTTATCAGCTACAACTGGTGTGGAGTACGATTACAACAAACGAACTTTTGAGCTTTTTGCTGAAGCCCGGTATACTGGCTGGTACCCAAAGATCAGTCTTAGTGGACGAACCTATCGTAACCAGGATGATCTGATCCTTAAGCCCGGGGATACCTTAAATCAAGTAGCTTACCGGTATAAGCAAGGTGGAGCTCAGATTGTGTTGCCATTCAACTGGACTTCAGGTCGTTGGTACAGAGGTTTGCTCTCATCCCTCACAGCATCATACAGTGTTTATACCGGGAACCATCCCATTCATAAATACAATTTCAACCGAGATTATTTCGCACTTAGTCTGGGTTTGAAACCGTATATCTATTCACGAATGAGTCACCGCGATCTGTATCCTGGTCTGGGCTTTGTGGGAACTATTGCTGCCACCCTGGTGTCTTCTGACCTTGCCGGGAACGGACAGACCTATTTAGCAGGCAGTGTACAAGGGTATTTACCTGGAATTGGGGCGAATCACAGTACCAGACTTTACGTGGGTGCATATTTGGCAAACGAATGGCCGCTGCCCGGACAAAATCCACTTGAACTGCCCAGGGGATTGTATCAAAACTTTTCGAAGTATCGACTAAGCACAAAACTGGATTACGCCATGCCCCTGTGGTATCCTGATTGGAGCTTATCTTCAATCTTATATGTTAAACGTATTAAAACAAACATGTTCGTCGATATGGCTCGGTCAAACCTGCCAGGCCAGGAATGGTTTCTGAGTACTGGTCTTGATCTTCGCGCTGACTTCTTTTTTATTCGAATAGGAGCCGAAATGGATGGTGGTCTGAGAACCCTATATAATCCCATTTTGAATGATTGGACATTCGAGCTGCTTTATAATTTCAATCTCGAATAAACATATAGTATCCAGCAACTGTATATAATTAGTAATTATTTAATAGTCAAAACAATAATAAGTTTCTATATTTGCGCGGTTTTTAACACCGGCTTACGAATTGTATGAAGAAAGATGTAGTTGAGGAGGCCTTTTGCGCATGAGGACAATGAATCCCCTTTTTATTATTATTCCCATCATCCTGATGGATCTCTATGTATATAAGGGCCTAAGGGGTTTGTTGAAATGTAGTAAACGATGGTTTAATTCCCTTTTATTCTGGGTGTACTGGATCATCTCTCTTGGTTTATTGCTAGGAATCTTGGTGTTGATGAGCAGGTATCAGCAAGATCCTGGTGACTTGAAGTTGTTCAAGCACATCATGAGTTATAATGGTATCTTCCTCATGGTCTTCAGTTTTAAGCTGATTTTCACCTTTTTCCGTCTCATCTCAGATATCCGTCGATGGATTCGGATTCTGCTCTTGTCTTCTGAATCAAAGAGACCACCAGCAAGCCGTAAGAGTAAGAACATCAGTCGGGCTGATTTTATTACCAAATTAGGGGCGATACTGAGTATTGTTCCTGTATTGGGTATTGTGCATGGAATCGGGTGGGGACGTTACAATTTTACCCTTCACCACAAAAAGGTAAAAATCCCAGGATTACCAAAAGCATTTGATGGTTTCAAAATTGTTCAGCTGTCGGATGCTCATTTGGGTAGTTTGTCAGGACAAGAGGATCGAATTGTTGATGTCATTGAACAGATAAATGAACTGAAGCCGGATGTGATGGTATTCACTGGAGATATGGTAAACAATTTTGCTCATGAAATGAGTGGTTGGGTCCCAATCTGGAAACGGATAAAAGCCAGATACGGTAAGTTCTCGGTGCTGGGCAATCACGATTATGGCGGATATTCTACTTGGCCAACCGTGAATGCAAAAAGAAGAAACCTTCAAGACAACATTCGACAACAGCGTGAAATGGGTTTTAACGTATTATTGAATGAAAACAGAAAGATATCGATCGATAGTCAATCCATTTACATTGCAGGTGTTGAGAACTGGGGCAAGCCCCCTTTCCCACAGCATGGTAATCTAGACAAAGCTACACTTGACATCCCTGAGCAAGCTACTACCGTTTTGCTTTCACACGATCCAGATCATTTTCAACATCAGGTAATTGGAAAAACCAATATCCAACTGACCTTGTCAGGTCATACTCATGGAGCTCAATTTGGTGTAGAGATTGGCAAGTTTAAGCTAAGCCCGGTGCAACTGAAGTATAAACGATGGGCCGGACTGTATCAGGAAGGTAAACAATACCTCTATGTTAACCGTGGACTGGGTTACCTAGCATTTCCTGGCAGAGTTGGCATCTGGCCAGAAATTACCCTGCTAGAGCTCGAATCATAGTATTGAACTTCCCTCTTTTTGGTTCTGCCTTTCGATTTTAGATCTTTCTGACAGCATTGGCTGGGATCCAGCCTACATTACCATTGTCCATCTTGATTTCAAACCAGCCGGTAAGCTGATCTGTTATTTGCAGCTTCACACCTTCATGCAGAACAAAAAGATTTGTGCCGCTATCATCAGGTGAGCTTTTGATCGTAACAGACTGACTGAAAACTATGCACGAATTGGGCTCAAGGATGGCACGGTTTTGCTGGTGTGCAAATAGCAAACTAATGATTGACACGGTCAGGGCCAGGATCATGATTGGAATCGCCAGTCTGCGCACATTCTTTATCCGGAAGGTGATAAAAATGATCATAAAAAGGCCAACGACACCAAAAAGTATCAGACTCAATAATGACCAGGTGTTTGCAGAAAGTGAGTTATGAATGGTATTGATCCAGGATTTCAGGAAAAACTCCGGAATAACTTCAATGCGATCGGTAATCAGACTATTTGCTATATCAAGGTTGTAATGGATATCCTCATCATTGGGGGATAGAAGCAAGCCTCTTTCATAATTTAGAATTGAGCTCGCCAATTGATTCGTTTTAAAATAGGCGTTTCCCAGGTTGTAGTAAAGCTCAGCTGATTGCTGCCCAGTGGCCAGAATCTGCTCATATTGTTCGATTGCCGCTCGAAAGTCGTCAGCTGCATACTTCTCATTTGCCGAAATGAACAATGCAGTATTGCCATCGGTTTGTGCCAGCATTGAAGACGAGCATACTGCTAAAAGCATTATGATAAGACGAGATCGTTTCATTATAAAGTCTTTTTTCCTGTCATTTTACCCAGTTTTCCGAGTATCTCTTCGCTTTGGTGCAATAGTTTATCCATAGCAGCGCTTTCTCTTGTGGGTGCATACCTGATATATTCACATTCATCAAGCAAGGTCATCAATTGGTTCTTAATCTCTGTATTACCCTGGTGGTGATTAAAATACTCTTCGATCAGGTCTCTGTTGTAGCCTGAAGGATCAATGTTAAGTTTGTCACCCAAGTATCCCCAGATGGCTTTCAAAAGTTCGTTTAGGAAGGCCTCACGGTTATTGTCTTTGAGTGCCTGTTGTGCCTTTCGAAGTCGTTTTTTACTCACTTTACCGGCTAATCGCTGCTGCATTCCCGCGTGGTCGGCTCTTTTTTTCTGAACAGAGACAATCCAAATGATGAGAAGCAACGATATGAGAACAATGATCAGGTAGATCAGATAGAACCAGGTGCTTTGCACCCAAGCCAGGTTATGACTTCTCAGACGAGAAGTGACTGTTTTAATATAGCGGATGTCTTTACCTAGCATTCTGACCTCTGTACCACTTGAGCGGGTGATCAAATTACTAGCCTGATCGTGGGTAGATTTTTCTACCTGGATTGAATAACTTGGGCTATTTAGTGTTTTGTAGCTATTGCTCGAGGGATCGAAATAGCTAAAACTAGCTGCCGGTAAAGTGAAATCACCGCCATACCTGGGAATTGCCAGATATTCAAAAGTTCTGGAACCACTGATCCCACTTTCTTTTGTGCTGAAATTGTCTTTAATCTTTGGATCGTAGGCCTCAAAATCAGCTGGAAAATCAATCACAGGCGGATCGATCAACTTAAAATTGCCGCTACCTTGCACTTTTATCTGCAAGGT
>CAYUGX010000264.1:0-7021 GCA_964444375.1 uncultured Porphyromonadaceae bacterium
CATCCCGTGCTTTCAGATTTTTATCCTTATCATATTCAAGCACTTCTCTGAATTCAAGATCTCCGTTCTCGTCCAGTTCTTCAATGGTCTCGGTATTTGTTTTGGGATCAATTCGATGAGTCTGGATGGCGACTGAGCCATCCTGATAGGTAATTTCAATTCTTTCAATTTGCCCATCCTGATTTCTGAAGTAACACTTATGATCTGTTAAGGTTTCTTCATCGGTGTATTGCTTTTCTTCAAGCAAATTATTATCAACATCGTACTTTGAATCAATTTTATTTTCAATTGATCCATCCGGGAGGTAATCTATTAAAAGGAGCTGATTGCCTGCTGCATCGAATTCAGTAACCTGACTTAAATACCCTTCTTCATCGTTTGGATATGTTTTGGTTTCAATGCGTTTAACTGCTTTTTTCATGATTGAATAAACGTCTTTTTACTAGTGAGTAAATAGAGAAGCTTGAGGCAGCCAAAGTCAATCCAAGTAACCAGCCACCTAAAATATCGCCTGGAAAGTGAACACCTAAATAGATTCGACTGTAACTGACCAGAACAACCCAGACCAGTAAAACCCAGGTCAATGTCTTCTTCCTGAAGTAAAGGCTTGAAAATAAGAATAGCCCAGCTGCATTGGTAGCATGAGTGGAGACAAAGCCATAAAGACCTCCGCAATGGCTAGCCACAAGACGGATTTGGTTTTGAAGATCCGGATCGTGGCAGGGACGGAGCCGTTCAAATACTTCCTTGAATGCATGTACAGAGATTTGTTCAGTCATGATGAGTGTGAGAAGTAGAAAGGCCAGTGCCAACAAACCCTGAAGACGATTTGATTTTACCATCACATAAGCCAGAATGAGGTAGATGGGTATCCAAATCCAAGTGGCTGAAAACAGGCGCATGACTGGGTCAAGAAGAGGCAGCCCAGCTTGATTCAAACTAAGGAATAGATTTTGGTCGAGTTCGATTAGGTTTTCAAGCATGATAATTACTGGAGTGCTTGCCAGATCAGGTCTTTTAAACGATCTATATGCTGGGTGGTTATCGAGGAGAAGAAAACAAAGGGAATTTCTGGTAATTCATCAGTTATTTCTTCGATTAGCTCGTCATCCAGCATATCCGCTTTTGATATGCCCAGAATTCGACGCTTATCAAGTAATTCTGGATTGTATTGTTGTAGCTCATTCAGGAGAATATGATACTCTTCCCGGATATCTTTGCTATCAGCCGGAATAATGAAAAGCAATACCGCATTACGTTCTATGTGTCTCAGAAAGCGTAATCCGAGTCCTTTCCCTTCATGAGCTCCTTCTATAATCCCAGGAATGTCGGCCATCGCAAATGAACGCTGATCCCGATATGAAACAATGCCCAAATTTGGCACCAGGGTGGTAAATGGGTAATTGGCGATTTTGGGCTTAGCGGCTGAAACAACTGATAATAAGGTCGATTTTCCAGCATTGGGCAGGCCAACCAGACCCACATCCGCCAATACTTTTAGCTCAAGGATGTTCCATCCTTCTGAGCCGTCTTCACCACTCTGTGCATACCGCGGTGTTTGGTTGGTGGCTGTTTTAAAATGGGTATTGCCTAAACCACCTCGGCCGCCTTGTCGTAAAATTCGTTCTTCACCATCTTCGGTGATCTCAAACAGGTATTCGTTGGTTTCACCCTCTTTCACCACGGTGCCAAGTGGAACCTCAATAATCATATCACTTCCTTGAGATCCTGATCTTTCTTCCCGTCCACCGGGCTCGCCGTTTTTGGCAAAAACATGGCGATTGTATTTCAGGTGAAGCAAGGTCCAAAGCTGTTTGTTGCCTCGCACTATGATATGGCCACCACGCCCGCCGTCTCCACCATCTGGACCTCCCTTGGGTACATATTTTAGGCGTCTAAGATGTGACGAGCCAGCTCCTCCATTACCTGAACGGCTGAAAATTTTAACATAATCAATAAAATTATTTTCAGCCATGGCCAAAAAATTAGGTTACCGATTCAATTGCTTCAATCAATCGTCGAGATATTTCATCAATGATCCCAACACCATGGATTGGCAAATGCTTTCCTTGCTTCGCATAATACTCGACAATAGGCTTAGTTTTTTGGTGGTAGATCTCCAGCCGGTGTTCGATGGTGTCACGACTGGCATCATCGGTTCGACCAGAAGTCAAGCCCCTAGAAGTCAGTCGGGTCAGTAATTCCTCATGAGGCACCTTAAGTTCAACCAATCCACTTATACTTTCACCTCTTTTGGCCAACATGCGATCCAGCGCCTGAGCTTGAGGGATGGTCCGAGGAAATCCGTCGAAAACAACTCCTTTTTTATTCGAAAGGTCAAGCAATTTTTTCTCAATAATGTCAATCACTAAATCATCCGGAACCAATTCCCCATGGTCCATATAGCGTTTCGCTTCAATTCCCATGGGAGTTTGATCCATAATTTCTGAACGCAATAAATCACCTGTTGCCAAATGCAACAGGTCAAAGTGCTGTATGATTCGCTTTGATTGAGTCCCTTTCCCGGCACCAGGTGGCCCAAACAGAATTAGGTAGTTCATCACTATTTATGGTAAGAGTGTATAAATATCTTTCAAATTACGGCCATAGCCATCATAATCAAGGCCATAGCCAACAATGAATTCATCAGGAATGGATAGCCCGAGATAATCAATGTGGTAATTCCCTCTAAATGCATCAGGTTTATGGAGAAAAGTAACAATCTTTATTTCGGCTGGCTGGTGAGCAACTAAATCCCCCAGGAGTTTCTGGATGGTAAGTCCTGTATCTATAATGTCTTCAACAATAATAACCGTTTGGTCTCGCAAATCCTCATTCAGACCAATGAGCTCTTTTACAGCTCCAGATGAACTTTTGCCAACATAGGAAGCCATTTTAACAAACGAGATGGTGCAGGGTTGACAGAGTTCTTTGAAAAGATCAGCTGCAAACATAAACGAACCATTGAGAACCGATAGAAAAACGGGTTTCTTTCCCATGAAATCACGGTCGAGGTCTGAAGCGATGCGTTTTACTGTTGCTTGTATCTCCTCGTGAGGAATTGACAATTGGAATTGCTTATCCAATACATTAATCAGTTTCTGATCCATAGGAACCTGCGATTTTTTGTATTTTGCAAAGCTAAAAAAAGTAAAGCACATTAGACTATTTACTAATTGCATAATACAGAAACGAATATGAAGCCTAAAGTGAGTATCATCATGGGTAGTACATCAGATATGCCCATCATGGAGGGAGCTGCCAAAGTGCTCGATGAATTTGGAATTCCCTTTGAAATTAACGCATTGTCTGCGCATCGCACTCCTGACAAAGCCATGGAGTTTGCCAAAGGAGCCTATGACCGAGGTGTCAGGGTGATCATTGCTGGCGCTGGTGGTGCGGCACATTTGCCAGGTGTTATAGCTGCTTTAACACCCAATCCGGTGATTGGTGTACCCATAAAATCATCGAATTCGATTGATGGCTGGGATTCAATTTTGTCAATTCTTCAAATGCCTTCTGGTATTCCTGTTGCCACTGTTGCTTTAGACGGTGCAAAGAATGCTGGAATTCTTGCCGCGCAAATCTTGGGTACAGGGGATGCCGAGGTTCATCAGAAGGTGGTTGATTTCAAAGCTTCACTGGCTCAGAAAATTGTGAAGGCCAATGAAGGGCTAGCCGAAATTAAATTCAATTTTAAGACCAATTAATTTCCATTCTGCCTGAGATGATGCATCTATACCTGTAAACAGGTGTGATGCGTCGACTCTTTTTGTTTCTTTTTATTTTGGTGCTAGTCGGGATAGTATCCTCGACCAGTGCACAATACTATTCTTCTGCCCTTGATCGGGCCTGGAAGAGACGTGGACATTTTCAGGCTTGTTTCGGCCAATCTTGCCATTTTTCGGCTACAGCTGGCCCCTATATGGGAATTGGCAACTTGTGGATCGCTCAAGTACATATTGTGTACCCGAATCGTTGGCTTGATCTATCAGCTTCTTCAACACTCACCTCATTTATACTACAAAACCAATTTCAATTCCGGTTACTGGGCAGTAAATGGGTTACAAACTACTGTTCTCTAGGAGTGGGGATTGGCCATGATCTTCTACTGGCAAATACGCACCAGCCATTTGGCCAGCCATCCTTCCTGGGTCGAATTTTGCTTCAAATCAATACGAACAATCGGTTGTCATTGCGCTTCGATTATCAGCCTGGAGGTAGACGTTCACCCGAGGGTATGCATGCCCTAGCCAGGCTGAGTTTGCATCACTGTATGCACTTAGCTCACCGAATTGAGCTGCATACTCAGCTTTTGATCAATACTGCCCTTGGCCTGCAATCAGCCTTGCTAATACACTGGCCACTAAATCGAAACCATAGCCTGAGTTGGGGGATGTCGCTGATGCCCACTGGTTTCGGAATTGGCTATTCATGCACAGTCGGTAACTTGGTTTTAAGTGTATTTATTGACAATAGCCCGGTATTCGGAGCCTCTCCAGGTCTAGCCCTCAGTACAAAGCAATGAATCGTGTACTTGTTTTTATTTTTGGAATCTTGATTCTGTTCACCTATCGGATGGCAAGGCCACAAATTCAAGCCTATGTCTTGGATTCTTTACTCATTGAGGCTATAGACGTAGCGACTGCCGAAAACTTAGAGGAGAATGAAATCAATGACCTTCTTTTAAATCAGGCTGCATTCGGGCTTCCTCGAAAGGGTCTGTTCAGGCTAGCTTGTGGCCGAGTAATTGAATCACAAAAGGGATATGTTGGAGAGTCAGCGTATTATCCGGGAACACCTATGTATTCAAAGATGCAAACGAAAATTACTGCCTCTACCTGGAGTTTGGCCCTACTGGCTGAGAATGATCCTGGTGAATCAAGGGTACCATTCAGCGATTTTCAGAGTGCCGGATTAGGATTGAAACCGCTTGGAGAAAGATTGCATCTGGTTGTAGGTGATTACCAGTATGACTTTGGTCTGGGGTGTCTGTTTGCAAGCAGTCGTCGTTTCGTCAGTACCTTATCTGATCCCATCCGGCTTGTTTATCGGGCAAGTGGTCTGAAAACCAATACCAGGATGCACGAGGATCAGTTTCTGCGTGGCTGTGGTATTACCCTCAGGACAGGTTCATGGTCATTATCAGGAATATCTTCGTTTCGGCAAATAGATGCTATAGTGAACAAGGGAGTTTTAGAAAGTTTTCGGGGGAACGGATACCATCGAACCCTGACTGAACTGGATCGTGAGAAAATCTTGTATGAGCAAATAGAAGGCCTGTTTGCTGGACAAGAAACTGATGATAGGCATTGGGGTATAGGTTTGGTGGAGATGAGGTATCCCATGAAGCGATTTCTTCGCTGGGGTGGATATGTAAAGCATCGGATACACGGTGCGATTATTTTTGCTGAGGTGGTTGGTTGTTCTGAGAAACAGTTTGGTGGAATTTATGGATTAAGTTATTATGGCATAGAAAAACAGCAGTTTACAGCTAAAGTACTTTTGGGATCCAGCAAGTTCTTTCAACGCATGACTGGGATAGCTAGAACTGATCAATTGCATCTTAACCGACGACGCATCGATGTGATGTACCAAAGATCCCTGCCACACCAATGGCAGTTTCAGATGAGTCTCGTGCATGACAGACCCTGGAACAGATTAGATGTGGTTCAGCCAACGAAAGATTTACCTGTAATTACCTTGGGGGTTCAAAAGTCTAAATATGATCATTACCGATTCAATGCTAAAACCAGGCTCACATCTAATGGGATGATGACAACTATGAGGTATGCTCATTTTTTCGAAAAAACGGTAAAACAAGTATTGGGATTTGGTTTGGTCATGTCACCGGAAATAGTGCTGCAATCTGCAAGGGGATTTTATGTGTCATGGGACGGGAGTTGGATGTTTTGGAATAAACGACTCTCTGCCAAAATCGGTGTATTGGTGCATGATGTTGAGGAAGGGCTACCAGCATTGTATGGGTATGAACCTGGTCTCCAGTTTGATTTAAGAATAAACCGACTGTCTGGTATCGGTTTTAGAACCTATACCTGCCTATCTATGAAGATGAACGCAAGCTTGTTGATTGAGTGCAAGTTTGCTCATCATGCCCGGCATGATCAGAATTATTATGGTTCAGGATGGGAAGAAATTGACCAAGGTCAAAAGAGCCGGTTTCAGTTACAATTGATTTATCGGCCAAATTTTAAAACGATAAAAGTGCTGGGTCTAACTCAGGGAAATTGAACCTGAATCCTGTCTGTTGAATCTTGTTTGACGAGATCCTGGTTCCTTTGAGCGACAGACTGGCCATTTCACCCAAACCCAAGCGAAGGATGAAACCGGGAATACCTACCTTTACATAACGTTTCCCGAGTTGCTTTGCCCATGCTTTGACAAGGGCTTTGTTTCTTACTCCCTCAGGTGCAACTGCGTTGAATGGTCCAGTAAGGCTCGGGTTATTGATTAAGTGGATAAATATATTGCACAAGTCTTCAACATGAATCCATGGTACCCATTGATTGCCTCTTCCAAGATGAGTAGTCAGGCCCATTGGCATGGCATCACTCATGACTTTAAGAACCCCACCATGTCGACTGAGTACAACTCCTGTTCGGATCCAGGTAAGGGGCATTGAGTATTTGGTGAATGCTTGAATCGCTCGCTCCCAAGAAACACAAGTGTCAGCCAGAAAATCGTTACCCGCCGGACTTTCCTCATCCAGAATCTGATCATCAGAAAATGTACCGTAGTAGCCAATCGCCGATGTGGATATGAAACGAATAAATTGATTTGGATTGTTTTCAACAAGTCTGTAAAGAGCATGCAAGCTATTCGTTCTACTGGTCAGAATCAGATCTTTTTGCCGCTGAGTCCATCGCTTTTTACTCAGGTTTTCGCCGGCAAGGTTGATGACAATTGTGGGTTTGTCCGGTAGGTTCTTGGCCAGGGTGCCCGAGGCTGGGTCCCACTGGATTGTCTCAATTCCACTGACTTCAATGTTCCGTCTAGTAAG
>CAYUGX010000265.1:0-6998 GCA_964444375.1 uncultured Porphyromonadaceae bacterium
TATCAAAGCATTGGCACAGTTTATTGTCGACAGCCACTACGATATAAAGCCAGCGCTGCAAACGCTGTTGTCATCAGAGTATTTTTATTCCCAAACATCCTGTATGCTTAAGAATCCTATAGACTGGTGGATCTCAGCCACACAAGGATTAACTATGCCCGTACCGGATAAAGGAGTTGAATGGAACTATGCGTATGGCCTGTTTGCACTCTATGTTAATTACGATTTGGGCATGGGTGTTTTTTACCATCCGGATGTAGCTGGATGGAAGGCCTATTATCAAGAGCCCCAGTATTATCGCTATTGGATCAACAACGTTTCGTTGCCCAAAAGGAATGAGGTCGTAACAGCCTTATTAAATGGCGGGAAAGTACAAACGATTGCTGGTCAATATCAGGTTGGTCCCCAAATTCCGGTGCTTGATATGCTAGATTTCATCGACATGCCATCAGATCCAAATGAGCTTATTTTCGGCATATCTGAACTGTTGTTCCCCTACCGGATCACTGAGGGGCAAAAAGATTACCTCAAAGAAATCCTAATCCCCGGTTTGCCCGATTTCGAATGGACCATTGAGTTCTCACACTACCTCGATGATCCTGAGGATGTGGATGCCAAAGCTTCAATAAGCAGCAAACTCAAAGAAGTCCTCACAGCGATGGTGCAAATGCCCGAGTTTCAATTCATGTAGCCTGGTATTATGAAAAGAAGACTATTCATAAAGAACTCAGCCGCTTTTTCAGCACCCCTACTGTTAAATGGAATCCCCCTGTCTGCTCTATCAAAGGTGCCATTCGGCTCAGCGGCTACGAACAACAACAAAGTGCTGATTATAATACAATTACAGGGAGGAAATGACGGTCTTCAAACAGTCATTCCTTTAGATCAATACCCTAACCTGGCCAAGGTGCGGGAGAATATCATTGTCCCTGAATCATCAATTTTACCCATATCAGACAACAATGGTTTTCATCCGTCAATGTCTGGAATGAGGGAACTCTGGGATGAAGAGAAGGTAGCCATTGTACAATCGGTTGGCTATCCCGACCAAAACCGGTCGCATTTCAGATCAACCGACATTTGGCAATCAGCTTCTTCGGCAGACAATTATATTTCCTCCGGATGGCTTGGTCGATATTTTGATCTCCTACATCCTGATTATCCGATAGGATATCCAAACGAAAACAACTCACATCCCTTTGCCATTACAGTGGGAGCCAGCGTCTCTGAAACCTGTCAGGGAATTGGAGCAAACTTCAGTATGGCCTTGTTGGATCCATTTAATCCAGGCACCATTAATGCCGGTGCAGCCGGTGAGCTGCCTCCAAATTGTTTCGGAACCGAACTAGCATTTACGCGAGAAATCATCAAACAAACAAATGCTTATTCTTCTGAAATAGTGGACGCTGCAAACGCTGGGAACAACCTAACGGATAAATACGATCAGCTCGACAATAATGCTTTTGCAGAAAAATTGGCCATAGTAGCCCGTTTGATTTCAGGGGGAATGCAAACTCAGGTTTACGTTGTTCAATTGGGTGGCTTCGATACGCATGGAAATCAAGTAGATGAGAATAACAGATTGAGTGGTCGACATGCCACATTATTGGAGCAACTCTCGGCTGGTATGGCGGCCTTCCAGGATGATATGAAACTTTTAGGACTGGAGGAACGCGTGTTATCCATGACATATTCAGAATTTGGAAGACGGATACGCTCCAATGGCAGTTTGGGTACCGATCACGGTACGGCCGCCCCAGTGTTTCTGTTTGGTAGCTGTGTCCATCATGGCATCCTCGGTGAAAACCCGGAGATTGATTCATTTGTATCAAACACTGAAGGTGTACCCATGCAGTATGATTTTAGGAATGTTTACGCCACCGTTTTAAGTGATTGGTTACTGGCAGATAGCAACGATATCCAAAATGTGCTGTATGACCACTTTACGCCCCTACCCATTATCCGAGACTGCAGCACTGGCAATTCATTTGAGAATTACCAGAAAGAGATTTTGAACATCATCGCCTACCCAAATCCGGCCCAAGACTATGTCAATCTCATTGTTGAAAGTATATCTACTCAGTGTACCATTAGCATTTTCGATGCTGGTGGAGCCATGCTTCAGCAACCAAAAGAATTCCCAGTTTCTAGTAACAAGATATCGATCCGTGTGGATTTATCCGCTCTACCAAATGGGAATTATTTCGTGCGAGTGGTCTCCCAGACTGGTCAGAAAACGACCAAGATTGTAAAGCAGTAAATTACTATTCCCAATAGTAAGGAAATAATTACTTTTGCTCCCCGAACCAAATTAATGGTTGATTGTACAATCATTGTGTTAACATCAACCCAAAATGCAAGTTAGTGTGGTAAATAAAAACGTATATCTAGAAAGTTATGATTGTTAATTATATACTGATTATCAGTTAGTTACACTTTCAATTTCATTAGTTAACCCCAAGTTAACCCCATTTATTATTATTTTGTATATTTGGATATCCAATTATCCAAATGAAAAAAAGTTCAGAGAAAACAAAGGTTTTAGAAAGTTTAGGATGGAGTGATTCCAATCAATCCAACTTCTTTGATTTCAATAAAAATCATATTGGCGATAGGTTCAAAGGTACATTTACAATCAAAAAGATTAAATCAAAATGGTTTTGGTACTTTAAATTTTCAAATGATAAAATCTCTCCACGAACAAAATATCTCTGTAGTTGTGATGATATAGGTAATTCAAAAACATCATTTAACCACGCAACTCAAATCTTTTTAGAAAAGGTTAATATATCATTCGCAAATAAGAATGTTATTGAACCTAACCTCTCAAAATACATCGATGAGTACATAAAGAAATGTATGATAGATGGTGGATTGGTCTACAAAGAAAATCTTAAAGGGAATTCAGAACTTACATCAAAAGATGATGTTGTAAGAACAAAAAATATTAAAACAATGACTCGCAGGGTTAGGATGTTATCTGAACTGAAGGAGTATTGTATTGAAAATAAAATTAAAACCATTGAACTATCAAAGAATGATTTTAGAAATACTTACAGAGATTATCTAACCCATATAAAAGATAGGAAGAAGAAAAACAGAGATGGTGAATCTAAGAGTAATAATAAGTTAGCAAGAAGTACAGTTAAATTACATCTTCAAACTATTCGTATGTTCTTTAATTGGATGGTAGAACCAAAGGATATGGGTGGTAAGGGATTAATAAAACAACATCACATTACAATAGATTATCAAAATTATTTACTGAAAGAATTCTATGGTGACCCCTCATCACATAATAGAATCTATGATGATTTTAGTTTGAAAAACTATGAAACTGCTTCTGAAGATTGTATTAAATATATCAGAGAAGTTTGGAATCTATATTGTAAATATGATGGAGATAGAGAGAAGATAAGAGAAGAAAGATTATCATATAATAAAAAGATGAGTGATGGAACTTATAGTGGAGTGATTCATAAGAACCAACCTAAGAACTTAATTGTAATGGGTGATATAGTTTATTTCATTTCACTCTTGCAGTTGAGATATGGATTTAGAATTTCTGAAATATTAGATAGTTACAGAAATGTTGATGTTTGGGAAGAACACGCTAGTAATAAATCAACTCAGATGAGTTCATATTTTAGAAAGGTTGAGGGTGAAGGAGAAGAAAGAGATTACTATATATTAGAAATAAAGAATAGTAAGAAGAAAGATAGGTTAGTTCCTATTGTAGATAATATATGGAGTTGGCACGAACCACCAAAGAATGTTAATTCAATTCATATACCATCAAAAGGGAAAGTTAAAGAGAGATGGGAGACAAATATTATTGATGTAATATTTGAAATATTCTATCCTTATGAACATCCCAAAACATTCCCTTCTCCAAATCAATCTGAGAAACCTAATAAGGGTTATTCAAACACATACTACCTAAATTTATTCAAAGAGAAATGTGTTAATGATAATCAATATAATTGGGAAAAATATGGGATTACAACAACTCACAATCTACGTTCATACTTTGTGAGTTATATGTTTTCTAAATCAGCTTCTATTGAGTTAGTTTGTAGAATAAGTGGTCATTCTTATCAAACTGCACATAAATTTTACCAAAGAATTAATACAAAAATGTTGAAGAATCAATTGGATATTAATTCAATTAAAAATATTCTGAGAAAGTAAATTCCAATTTTACTTAACTCACCTACCCAATCCCTCAACATTAAAAATTACCATTTAAAAAAAAACTTCAATCACATTTATTGCGAGATATCCAAATCCTCTGAATTGAAGTGGTGTTTAGTGATAAATTCTAATACTTATTGGTAAAAGGAGATAAAATGAATACACAAAATAAATTATCAAATGAGATGATTGAATCTGTTGGAAGAATTCAAAAATCATTGGGAATTACCCCTAATAAAGAACAAGCAGAGGTTCTAACAAAGGAACTACAATTATTTATAGAAAGATACTTAGAGTTCAGAAACATTGATGACATACCATCTGAGAAGATATTTCATCTCTCTTACTATAACCTTTGTTCTGCGGAACAGAAGTTAAATCTGTTCTCATTCCTTGTTTATTTTGAAAATGGTTTTCTAAAATATCATATTCAGAAAGAATCTCTTTGGTTGACTTTACTCTCTGTTTATTGAAATGAACCAAATACAACTCTGTTTCATTTTCACTAACATCTCTAACCTCAACATTAACTTCTTCCCATTTTAAAATCTTAATAGCTTCAAACCTTCTGTGTCCACTTAAAATTTGATTGTTTTTATTTAGAATTAATGGTTGTAATAATCCAACCTCATCGATTGACTTAACCAAATCATTGATATTACTCAAATCATATATCTCTGAGTTTTTTGGATGTGGTTTAATATCTGATACTTTAAATCTCATATAAGGTAGATTGGTTCGCAATCTAATAAATTGGTATAGGATACGCAAGAAGATTGATTAAAAGGTATTTAAAACACCTTCCTGAGATGATAAATGATGATTCATATCACTTTGTAATGTTTTAGTTAATAAAATGGCTTAATTTCTCATTATATTCGGTTCTAATCAAAAGTTAATTCGGTAGAGTAACATAAAAGCAAACTTGCCTTGATAGGTAGTTTTAATACTGTTTGCTTTGGCATCAAAGCGTTGCGAAAACACATTATCTCTATTGGTAATGTTGGTAAAGTCAAATCCCCATTCTTGGGAAAACTTATTGCCATTTTGGCGTAGTGCTATGCGTAAGTCTGCACGGAAATAGTTGGGTTCTCTTTTGCTATAAGCATTGTATTCGTCATAGACCTCTTCGCCCTCATTGATGGATTCGGCAAGGTTAATCGGCACATTACGCAATCCGCCCGAAAAGGTAATAGTTGCATTGGCATCAATAGAGAGTTTATCGGTTATCTGATATACATAGCCTCCTAGTGAAGAGGTGGTAAAATTCGTGGAAAAACGGGTATGACGCTCTACTTTATCACTTGCCGTGTATTTAGAGTCGAATAGTGAGCCTGTAAGCATCATATACCAATTTTTAGTCAGGTATTTTTCAATGGTTAAGTCAATGCCGTAATTCTCGCCTGTGCCTTCGTTTACCAAGTCAGAACGTAGGTCAGCAGCAAAATTCGCTCCTGCATTGAGCAACGAATAATAGGATGGTTCTCGTTCTACTGGTACATTGTAGAGATATTGGTAGTAGGCTTCCATTTTAAAGTGTAGGTTTTTGGTAAACATCTTGTCATATCCAACCACAAAATGGTGTGATTTGATAAAGTCTAAATCTTGGTTTTTTATGGTCGGATTCTCTATTAAATTATCATCATAATTATTTACAAAATAGTTGATGGCAGGCGGTATTTTGCTGTGCATCCCATAGCCAAATGCAATATTATCTCTGTCGGTCAAATTGTATGACAAGCCAAATCTCGGCTCAACGGAGTAATTGTTATTGTGAAAAAACTGATGATAATAAACACCTAAGTTCATCTCTAACTGGTTGGTAAAATTGTGATGACATTGAGCATAGGTTTTTAAGGTGTTTAGTTCTTCTCCCGAAATATCAGTCAGCATAATAAAGCCTTTATCATCGTTATTTAAACCTGTTGCGGGGTCTATGTAAGTGTATTCTACGTTAGCACTATCTCGGTATGTTATGGTTTGATTTTGAAATGATACCCCAAAATTAATGCTGTTCTTTCGGTTAATTTTTCGGGTATATTTGGTTGATATGTTAAGGCGATTGTCTCTATTGTCAGATCCAAAAAACGGAACAGTTTGCTTAGGTATATTATCGGTAGCTGCTTTAACGGAATCTATTTGGGTATAGAGCATTGATTCGGAATAGGCTGCTCCTGTTTGGATGTAAGACTTGTCATCTAAGATATACTTATGACTAACGCCGATAATGCCAAGGTCTGAGCCATTTCGTAAATCTTGGTCTTTCTCCACGCCGTAGTCGTCTGCTCCATCGCCAACTACTTCCGCCAAAAAGGAAATATCACTTATACCCCCAATACCAAATATGGAGAAGTTACCCCATTTCTTAGTAGGCAGATTTAGTTTTAGGGTCAAATCCTGATATTCGGGAACACCGCCACCTGCTACCATAAATCCGAGTTTGTTCATCAGACTCAACACGGAATAACGGTAGGAAACCAAAAACGAACCATCGTAGTTTTTAGAAAACGGACCTTCTGCCATCAGCTCAAAACCACTGAAGCCTATTTGTCCTGTAAACTCATATTTGTCATTGTTTCCGTTACGCATTCTCAGGTCGAACACACCCGAAGTAGCATCGCCAAATTCCGCAGGGAAAGCACTCAGCATAAAGTCTGAACTTTGTAGGGTGTTATTGTTGAGAATGCTCACGGGACCACCTGATGTTCCCGTGGCTGCAAAGTGATTAGGGTTGGGAACATCTACGCCCTCAATGCGCCACAATAAACCCATCGGAGAGTTACCCCTAATGAAGATGTCCTTAC
>CAYUGX010000266.1:0-6936 GCA_964444375.1 uncultured Porphyromonadaceae bacterium
AAACTCTTCTTGAAGAAATCTAGATAGCCTTTCTGATCGAGTTCATGCAATTTCATGGTGAAATCAATGATGATCTCATTAACGATTGGGCTGGCATCTTTTAACAAATCATTTGCACTGCCCAGGGTATCGAGCATGGATGAGATGACCGGAAGGTTCTTGATGAGTCTAACGCTAAGCTGCGAGAGAACTGCCGGGTCAATGTCAACTGCTTGCTTGTCTAATTCGGCTACTGCACTGTCATACATATCCTTACCAACAATTGATACATCCGACAGTAAGTCTTCAACCTGCTGGTTTCTTAACCGTTGTTCATTAACATGGCTGAGAAGTAGATCCATCTTCTCATCCAATAGGTCTAATCGCTGTTCAACTAGTTGCTTATCCATCATAATCCACCTTAAACTGATTTGACTTTGCCGGCCATTGTCATGTGGGGTTCAATTGGCATTTCTTTACCCTTCAATAATATATGCCAATAGATCCATCTGAACATGATTTTCCCATAATGGTTGATTTTGGTGTTTTTCAAGAGACCGAATGGTCCAATACCCGGAAGGGGGAAAGTGCCTGGAAGGGGTTCAGTGTCATAATTGAAATCTATTAAGGCTCCTTTTCCGTGTCCAGTCTCAATATAACAATTGGCATGACCATCAAATTTTTGTGACAGCGGTCGACCATCAATATAATCGAGAATATTATCTAACAGAATTTCAGCACTGAAATGTGCAACTGAACCTGCTTTTGAAGTGGGTATATTACTCGCATCCCCAATAACGAAAATGTTTTCATGTTGTTTTGACTGAAGTGTCTCCTTATCGGTCGGAACGAAGTTCATGTCATCCCCTAAACCACTTCGCTCGATCATTTCATCTCCCATGTTGACGGGTACAATGGTCAACAGATCGAATGGGATACGCTGCTCATCATACGACACCAATTCTTTAGTATCATTGTCAATGCTTTCAATGTAAAATTCAGGGATCACTTTAATATTCTTCTCTTCAAGTAAATCACTGAGCATTTTTGTGGCTATTGGCTTGGTGAAGGCACCTGGCAGAGGAGTTGCTAGACTGATTTCAACCTTGTCACAGATACCCATTTGACTGAAGAAAGAATCGGCCAGACAAACAAATTCAATTGGGGCCACCGGACATTTGAAGGGAAGCTCAGAAATAGCCATAACTAAGCGTCCTCCTTCCCATGATTTGAATCTTTGCTGCAGTGCAAGGGCCCCTTCAACGGTGTAAAAATCAAATATATCCTTATACCAAAGCTTGTCTTTCAATCCTGGAGTTTCATCTGGTACGGTTCTCGTACCTGTTGCGATGATGAGGAGATCGTAGGGGAGTGCATTACCATCGTTCAGATGTACCTGATTCTCCTCGGGGGCAATTCGGTCAATTCCCATGAAAATGGATTGAATCCCAGTTGGGAAAAAATCGGCTTTTGGTTTAACCACATCTTCCCTTTGATAGATGCCAAATGGGATAAATAAAAAGCCCGGTTGGTAATAATGTGTTTTATGTTGATCAACTAGGGTAATCTCCCAGTCCTGATTGGGTAGAGCCTTTCTCAGCTTGTTCGCCATCATGGTGCCAGCGGTTCCTGCACCCAGAATAACTAATCGTTTCATTTATTTCGTATTTTTGGTCAAAATTAAAGCACCTGGATTTCCCACCCATCAATTTAAGGGTGATAATAAACAGGGGTTGATATATATCATATTCATTTGTTAATAAGGATGCTAGGTGAGTGAGATTAAAATGAAATGTCAATGCGAGTATTGTGACTTGAGAGATCTGTTCTTTGGTCATGTTAGCGCTGACGTTATGACTGATGTTTGTTCAACCAAGATTGAACAATCTTTTGAGAAGGGCGAGCAAATTGTTCGTCAGGGAGAACGAGTGCGTTATTTCAGATACCTAAAAGAGGGTCTTGTAAAGTTGTTTGTAACAGATAATCAAGATAAATCACAGATTATTACCATCGGAAAGCCATTTGATTTTGTGAGTTTACTGAGCGTTTTTTCAGATCGTAACCACAAATATTCGGTTTCAGCCTTGGATACATCAGTTACCTGTTCGATTGAAATTGAAAAGATTCTTGATTTAGCTAATGGTAATGGACCTTTTGCCGTTAATGTGATGCAAAAGATGAGTCAGATATCAGATAATGTCATACTCAATTCGCTGGAAATCAGAAAAAAACATTTACGTGGCCGCACAGCACATGTATTACTGTTCTTTGCCGACGAAATCTTTAAATCTGACAAATTTGAATTACCGATCTCCAGGAAAGAAATTGCTGAGTACATTGGCATGACCCCTGAAAATGTGATTCGCACACTATCCGAGTTCAGGAAAGACAAATTAATTCAGATTAATGGTAAATTAATCGAGATCCTCGATAAACCCAAATTGAACCTAATCTCTGAGCACGGTTGATCTGATAAATTTTTCTAGCTAATCTGTTGTTATTACCTTTAGCTCTTTCAAAACGTCTGAGATGAAAATACGAATTCTACTTTCGCTCTTGCCATTGGTATTGGCCTGCAATGCTGATAGTATCAACATCGATTTTGCAGAAATTGAGGGGTTTAGAGCTCCCAAATCTTACATCTGTGAACGAGTCCAGACACCAATTGTGATAGATGGTATACTTGACGACAAGGAATGGGGCCACGCAGCCTGGACAGACTATTACAACGACATTGAAGGGATCTCAAAGCCTACTCCGCGATTTAAAACACGTTCAAAGATGCTTTGGGATAATCAGAACCTATATATTGCTGCAACTTTGGAAGAGCCACATGTCTGGGCCACCATTACAGAAAGAGACGAGGTAATATTTTATGATAATGATTTTGAGGTGTTTATTGATCCAGATGGGGATACTCATCATTATTATGAATTAGAAATAAATGCATTTGAAACACCCTGGGATCTATTGCTTACCAAGCCATATCGTGATGGTGGATATGCAGTCGATAGTTGGGATATTGCCGGACTACAGGTCGGAGTGAATGTGCAGGGAACAATAAATGAACCAAATGATCAAGATGAAGGTTGGACACTCGAAATTGCTATTCCTTTCAGTGTTTTGGAAGAATGTACTCCTTCAGGAACTCCACCTGTTGGTGGGGATATTTGGCGAATTAACTTTTCTCGAGTTGAATGGAAAACCGAAGTGGTCGATGGCCAGTATGTCAAGCAAATCGATGAAAAGACCGGAAAACCTTTTCCTGAAGATAATTGGGTATGGTCGCCACAATACCACATCAACATGCACATGCCTGAGTATTGGGGTTTTATTCTTTTCTCTGATGAAGAGGTTCAAGCCAAGAAAATGCTCGAGACGAGAATGAAGCAGGAGAAAGACAAATGGATCCTCAGAAAAGTATATTATGCCCAGGTCGCTTATCGAGAGGAAACCGGGAATTTTGCTTCAAACCTTACCCCACTAAAAGAATTTCAGACTTTCTCTTCAGCCGAAGAGAAGTTGATACAGCTTCAGCTTACAAGCAGAGGTTTTAATGCCTCCCTATCGGATGGATACAGTGGCCAGACCTGGGTGATCGATCAGGAAAGCCGTGTGATTGGAAAATAGATCATATGAAAAATATTGTTGGAATCTCATTGCTTGTAATTTTACTTTCTTGCTGTGAGCGACCATCGCTGGAGATCAATCATGTCAATCCCTTTATCGGCACTGACGGTCCTGGTCATACCTATCCAGGCGTTAGTCTGCCGTTTGGAATGATCCAGCTTAGTCCTGATACCCGTTTGAGTGGTTGGGAAGGCTGCAGTGGATACCACTATTCAGATAGCATAATATATGGATTTAGTCATACTCATCTGAGTGGAACCGGAGCTTTGGATTATGGAGATGTACTGTTAATGCCAACAGTTGGGGATGTTAATTTGTCTTCTGGTGTACCCAATGAAATTGAGGCCGGATACGCCAGTAAATTCAGTCATGAGAACGAAACCGCAAGCCCAGGGTATTATTCAGTATACTTAGAAGACGATGGGATCCTGGCCGAACTCACCGCAACACAGCGAGTGGGTTACCACAGTTACCGGTTTCCAGAAACTAAGGCAGCAAACCTGATAATAGACCTTAACCACCGTGATCGAGTGCTCAATTCTTTTATTCGGGTAGTCAGTGAATATGAAATTGAGGGTTTGAGACGGTCGCAAAGCTGGGCAGCTGACCAGTACGTATATTTTGTCATGCAGTTCTCAAAGCCATTTAAAGATTATGGTCTATTTCTCGACGAACAAATCCAAACCGGACAAGAAGTCAATGGTGGAAATGTGAAAGCGCATTTCACATTTACGACTAAAAGAAATGAAAGAATTGAAGTTAAGGTAGGGATTTCTCCTGTTAGTGTGGATGGAGCACGAGCCAACCTGATTGCAGAAATCCCGGGTTGGAGTTTTTCACAGGTTAGACAGAAAGCACGCAAAACCTGGCAAACAGTATTGAGAAAATTTATAGTCCCAGTAGGTCCGAAAGACCAGTTAGAGGCTTTCTATACCGCTGTTTACCATCAATATTTGAACCCCAATTTGTACATGGATGTGGATAGCCTTTACAGGGGGCGTGATTTGCTGATCCACAAGGCAGAGGGCTACACCAATTATACGCTATTTTCGCTATGGGATACATATAGGGCTACTCATCCATTGTTTACGCTTACTGAGAGACAGCGAACAACAGATTTTATCAAGACTTTCATTACCCAATACGAACAGGGTGGAATGCTGCCTGTATGGGAACTCTCAGCTAATGAGACTGGAACCATGATTGGATATCACTCAGTATCGGTAATTGCAGATGCCTATGTCAAAGGCATTCGCAATTTCAATGCCCAAAAGGCCTTTGACGCGATGCGATATAGTGCTGATGCTGAACATTTGGGATTAAAATACTACAAAGAGTTGGGTTACATACCTGGGTCAGAAGAGGGTGAATCAGTGTCCAAAACCCTGGAATATGCATACGACGATTGGTGTATTGCACAGCTTGCAAGAAAATTAGGAGACTCGGTAGAACATGAACGATTCTTGAAACGAGCATTGAGTTACCGCAATTTATTTGATCCCAGTTCAAAGTTCATGCGGGCTAAACTGGGATCAATGTGGTTCAGTCCTTTTGATCCGGTAGAGGTAAATTTTAATTATACTGAAGCCAATGCCTGGCAATATAGTTTTTATGTTCCTCAGGATATCGAAGGACTCATGAACTTATACGGCGGTGCACAAGGATTCAGTAATCATCTTGACAGTATGTTCGCTGCATCAAGTCTTACAACTGGCCGTAATCAAGCAGATATTACAGGACTTATAGGGCAGTATGCACATGGGAATGAGCCAAGTCATCACATGGCCTATCTGTACAATTACTGCGGCCAGCCCTGGAAGACGCAAAAGCTAGTTAACCAAATCATGACCGAGCTGTATGATAATACACCTTTAGGATTGTGTGGTAATGAAGATTGTGGTCAAATGTCGGCGTGGTATATTTTTAGTGCTATGGGCTTTTATCCGGTAAGCCCTGGTTCAATGGACTACATTATTGGAACTCCTCTATTTCCAAAAATGATAATTCAACTTGAGAATGGAAAGCAAATTGAAATAATTGCAAATAATAGATCGCCTGAAAATATGTACATCCAATCCCTAACCGTGAACGACACGCCGTGGACTAAAAGTTACATTTCTCATGCTGATTTGGTTGAAGGTGCAAGATTGGTTTTTACCATGGGACCAGAGCCTAATATGCAGTGGGCTGTTGAAGCTGCTGATTGGCCATCATCAAGTATTCAGGGAACCTCAATTGTTGAAACCCCATTCGTGTATAAAGGTGATCGAACCTTTTCTGAGTCAACGATGGTCGAATTGCAAAGCATCGACAGCACTGCAAGCATTTATTATCAGATTGTTTCTCAGCATAGTGTTGGATCAAATTCATTCAGGCTATATACCAAACCGATCCGCATTACTTCAGATCGGAAAATCCGGTTCTATGCTGAGGAGGAGGGTGCACAATCGGCTGTAATGGAGGCCTTGTTTAGCCGCTTATCTAGGAGTCGTACTATTGAGCTGATGACCCCATTTGCCAATCAGTACGCTGCGGGTGGGGAAACGGCTCTCATTGATAAAATCAGAGGTGCTCGGAATTTTCGTACAGGGGCCTGGCAAGGCTATGAAGGTCGGGATGTAGAAGGCAAGGTCGACCTGGGTTTCAATCAGACAGTCCATCGAATAGCCTTAAGTTGTTTTCAGGATCAAAGTTATTGGATATTCATGCCCGATCTCGTGATGTATGAAGGTTCTCTCAATGGACAGGATTGGGAGCAGTTAGGCCAGGTTGAGAACTCAATTGCTGAAGATTTACAAGGAGCATTTATACAGGAGTTTGAACTTGACGTATGGAAAACACTGCGTTATATTCGCTTTAAAGCAAAGAACCGTGGTCCGTGCCCGGATTGGCACATTGGCGCTGGTGGCAAAAGTTGGATTTTTGCCGATGAATTAATTATTGAGTAAACGCTATTTAACTATGAACAAGTCTACGAGTAAAAGATGGCTAATCATTTTTTCATTCTTTACCCTTCCCATCTTTGTTTTTGGTCAAGAAGTCATTCACCAGTTTTCAAATGGCTTGTCTGTACCACTGATTGGGAAATACGGACGTGAAGCTGTGTTCACCGATCACCTCCTGTATCAGTTGGCTTATGGTCAG
Organism: uncultured Porphyromonadaceae bacterium; assembly: GCA_964444375.1. Lineage (GTDB taxonomy): Bacteria > Bacteroidota > Bacteroidia > Bacteroidales > UBA12481 > JABHCC01. Next base: position 6,754 of record CAYUGX010000266.1, read on the forward strand.
TTAAACTATCCGGTAGGCGAATCAATATTGGAGATAACTGATTCAGATACAGTTAGGTGGAATAAAGTTAAAACCAATGAGAACTCGTGGTTTAGAAACGGTGATTTACGTGGCGGATACCTGTACTGCTCGTTTTACTCACCTCGACGTCAGGTGCTTATTCTTGAAGCGAATGGGCAAAGT
>CAYUGX010000267.1:0-6930 GCA_964444375.1 uncultured Porphyromonadaceae bacterium
TGGTGACCTGATCGTAACCCAATTGAAGACGCTTCCTTTTATTTTGCCAAATGATAATCCGAATAGTGAAGTGTATTGGATTGTAGATAATTATGGTACGAGTCATTTTTCACCTTTGACCGGTTTAAGGTTCAGGGTTCAGGGTTCAGGGTATAGGGAGATAATCAGTGATCCAGGGCTTGCTCGTTTGTGGAAGCGTCGACCTGATGCAGATGGAGCCGCCTGGGAAGAACTGGGTGGTGCAAAAGTGGTTTCTGATGACGATCAAGCTGTTTTTAGCTATGATGCCAGTTGCCAGGTGAGTGGGTTTGGACATTTTGTGATCGTTTCGAATGACCTGAATACACCTCTATTAAAGTCACAGGCAACGGGAATTGAAACATTATATCAACAGAATGAAGTGGTTTTTTATCCGAATCCAGCAAACAAACTTCAATCCATCAATGTTAAGACTCCAGAAATGGGCCGGATCAGAGTCAGGTTATATGGGCTCGATGGGAAGTTAGTCATCGATCGTTTTTTTGAAGGGAAATCAGTGCACACATTCACTTTGCCGGGAGATTCTGGAAATTATTATTACCAGGTCATTGGGGAATCGGGAATTTGGAATGGTCAACTTGTGGTTCACTGATCTTACTGGCTTTACTTCTCTCTTCTTCTCCACAGTGCGTTCATGGTTTCAAGCGATTTACCTTTCGTTTCAGGGATGACTTTCCACACGAATAGCATCGCTAAGAGACTGATCAAGCCATAGATCCAGAAGGCAAAGCCATGATTAAAGTGTTTGATGAGAAATGAAGATTTATCCATCATGGGGAAGGTCCACGAAACCAGGTAATTTGAGATCCACATGAGGGCTACTGACAGCGCCATGGCCCGTCCACGTATGGGGTTTGGAAATATCTCAGACAACAAAACCCAGGTGACTGGTCCCCAAGACATGGCAAAGCAAGCCACATAACCAAGCATACAAATCAACGAAAACATACCCACGGTTTCGAAGAAGAAACTGAATCCCAGGGCCGTCATGAAGACAGCCATACCAAGGGCACCCATTATTTGCAATGGTTTTCGGCCAAACTTGTCAACGGTAAAGACAGCTACCACGGTAAAGCCAAGATTAATTGCACCTACGATAATGGTTTGCAATAAGGCAGCATCGGTGCTTGCACCCATATTTGTGAAGATTTGCGGGGCATAATACAGTACGACATTGATACCAACAAACTGCTGGAAAAGGGCCAGCATTAATCCGATAACAATGACTTTTGGTCCAAATGAGAAAAGCCGTTCACCAACGGAAATCAAACTCTCTTTAATCTCCTGGAGAAGCTCGTGATTCTTATTATGTCCGTTGAGGCGGGTAATGGTCTGTAGTGCCTCTTGCTCACGGTTTCTCAATACCAGGTAGCGTGGTGTTTCAGGCACGAAAAATAACATAATCAGGAACAAACCAGCTGGTATGGCCTCAGAGGCAAACATCCAGCGCCAACCTGTTTCATTCAACCACAGGTCATCTCCTTGTCTAGCAATGGCATAATTTATGAAATAAACCACCAACATGCCAAAAATTATGGCAAACTGATTCCATGAAACCAATTTACCTCTTTGATGGGCAGGTGCAATCTCGGCGATGTACAGGGGCGACAGCATGGAGGCCAGTCCCACGCCCACACCGCCTAGCATCCGGTAGGTGATAAACTGAAAAAAGAATGTATGATCGCCTTCACCGACAGGCCTAAAGAAGATCTCGGGCATGGCCGAGCCCAGGGCTGATAGTAGAAATAGACCCGCTGCCAATTGGAGTCCTTTTTTCCGACCAATGAGTCGGCTGATCCATCCACCGGTTAGGCCCCCAAGAATACATCCGATTAATGCACTGGAGACAGCAAAACCGAGCCTTGAATTTGCAGCCAACTCGTCAAGCCCAAGGGGTTCAACAAAGAATGCCTCCAATGAATTGACAGTGCCTGAGATGACGGCTGTGTCGTATCCGAATAGCAAACCGCCTAAAGTGGCGACAAAGGTGATAAAGCCAATATAAGTAGTGTGATTCTTCATGAGCCTTGAATAAAGCTTTCGAGTCGGTCGACCAGGCTTCTTGATCCCACATAGTAGGGCACGCGTTGATGGGCTGAATCGGGTTCGAGATCGAGAATTCTATTGTGCCCGTCACTGGCTTTTCCACCGGCTTGTTCGGCAATAAAGGCAATGGGATTGCATTCATAAGTTAGTCGAAGCTTTCCGTTTGGAGACAGCGGGCTTGGTGGATACAAGAACACTCCTCCTTTCAGCAGGTTGCGATGGAAATCGGCTACCAGTGATCCAATATAGCGGGAGGTATAAGGTCGTTGACTCTCTGGATCAACCTCCTGGCAATATTTAATGAACTGCTTAACACCTTCAGGGAATTTGGCGTAATTGCCTTCATTGATTGAATATATCGTGCCATATTCCGGGGTTCGCATGTCGGGGTGAGACAGGCAAAACTCACCAATGGTCGGATCAAGGGTAAAGCCGTTGACACCTTTTCCGGTGGTATAAACCATCATTGTAGAGGAGCCGTAAAGTACATAGCCCGCGGCTACGGTTTGACTCCCTTTCTGGATGAAATCTTCGGGCTGGGCTTTGTGTCCGATCTTTGAGACCCTTCTGAATATTGAAAAAATTGTACCGACTGAAACATTCACATCGATATTGGAAGAGCCATCAAGTGGATCCATCAGAAATATGTACTTAGCATCTCGTGATAGGTTATCATCGAAAGTTACAATTTCAGAATTCTCCTCTGTTGCTATGCCACACACTTCCCCGCTGGCGCGTAAAGCAGAAATGAATACATCATCGGCAAAAACATCGAGTTTCTTCTGTTCTTCGCCCTGCACATTCACCAGTCCAGATTCTCCCAGGATATCTACGAGCCCGGCCTTCTTGATTTTTTTGTTCACGATCTTGGCTGCAATTCCGACATGACTAAGCAAACGTGATAATTCGCCTTTTGCATAGGGAAAATCGGACTGTCGTTGAATGATAAATTCATTGAGGGTCGTGATGTTGTAGGATTTCATACGGTGGCATTCTAATGGTTCAATAAAAGTAGGCTTTTTAGAATAAACAGCTACTTTTAGCAAAAATTTCTGGGATGGAGGTTTATAAGTTTGGTGGGGGCATATTAAAAGACGTCAGGGCAATTCAGCTGATGTCTGATATTGTTTCGACCCGGGTGGCCGAGAGTGACTCCAGTGGTTTCATTGTAATTGTATCGGCCTTTAACAAGATGACGAATGCATTTGAGGAGGCCTTTGGTTCTATCCGGCAGGGTAGAAAAAATAGCCTCAATCAAATTAGAAAGTATCATCACGAACTCATCTCCGACCTTTTTACTCAACCAGAGCAGATTTGGACGGAAGAAATTGAACCCCTATTCGAACGAATGGAAGATGGCGTACTTCAGGTAAAAAAAATGCCCTATAGACAGGGCTATGACCAGCTGGTTTCTTTCGGTGAGATTTTGAGTTCAACCATCATTTCGGCCTATTGGAAACAGGAAGGGCTCAGGCATCAGGTTATGGATGCCAGGGAATTGATTGTGACTGATAATCAATATCAGGCTGCGAAAGTGGATTGGGAATCAACTACTCGAAATATCAATGCTGCCATGGCAAGCTACCGGCAGGCGGAAATCAACGATAATCCATCACCTTTATTCTTGACACAGGGCTTCATAGGAGGAACACCTGACGGAAATACCACCACCCTCGGACGAGAAGGGTCTGATTATTCTGCGGCAATTTTCGGAGCTGCTGTTGATGCGTCTGCAGTAACCGTATGGAAGGATGTGCCTGGTGTTTTGAATGTTGATCCGACCGAGTTTCCTGATCCAAAGAAGATGGATGAGATTTCGTATCTGGAGGCTGTAGAGTTATCCTATTTTGGAGCAAAAGTAATTCATCCGAATACGATTAAACCGCTACAGAACAGGCAAATTCCACTGTATGTGAAATCCTTATTTGAGCCTGAAGCAGCTGGAACTGTGATTATTGATCGTGCTGCGAAGGCAGTTGGAATGCCAGTGGTGATCAGGAAGCGCCAGCAGGTGCTCGTATCAGTTCAACCACGCGATTTTTCATTTATCATGGAAGATGCAATGGCAGATATTTTTAATTTACTGGCAACCAATTCAATACGGGTGAATCTTATGCAGCACGGAGCTGTCAGTATATCTGTTGTTTTTAATCAGGAGCAGGTCAAGCTGGATCAACTGCTTGACGCTTTACTACCAAAGTACAAGGTTTTGTATAACTCTGATTTAGAGTTGCTCACCATCAGGCATTATACGCAAGGGTCTATCAGCAAGTATACAGCAAACCGCCGAATATATGTGCAACAGCAAAGTCGGAGAACTGCCCGTTTCGTGTTGGGTTAGCGATTGAATTCTAAGGCTTTTCCTTTTTTCGATTCGTCGAATATCCCGTTATCAAAAACAAGATGTCCGTTAATGAAGGTGTGTGTGACTCGTGACCTGTAGGTCGTTCCTTCCATAGGCGACCAAGCGCATTTGTAATACAGGTTAGATTTGTTGACAGTCCACGGATCGTCTGGATCAACCAAAACCAGGTCGGCAAAATAGCCTTCTCTTACATAGCCGCGCTCCTTAACTTGAAAAATATCAGCTGGCGTGTGGCACATTTTTCTGACCACTTTTTCCAGGCTAAAGATACCTTGATGGTGGTATTCAAGCATTGAGACCAGGGCATGTTGCACCATTGGCCCACCTGAGGGTGCCTTCAGGTATGAATTATCTTTCTCTTCGAGGGTATGTGGTGCATGGTCGGTTGCGATAACATCCAGCCGGTCATCATTCACCGCCTGAATCAGGGCTTCACGATCTGCAGCTGTTTTAACAGCGGGGTTCCATTTGATCAGTGTTCCTTTTCTCGCATAATCGCTTTCATCGAACCACAAGTGATGGATGCAGACTTCTGAAGTAATTCGTTTCTCATGTACCGGAATGTCATTGACGAAATGATTCAGTTCTTCGGCTGTGGATATGTGGATAATATGCAGTCTAGAATTAAAACGCCTGGCTAATTCCATGGCCAGGGTAGAAGATTTCATACAGGCTTCGTGATTTCTAATTTTTGGGTGCATGTCGATGGGAATCTCCTCGCCAAATTTTGCCTGGTATTCAGACAATTTATCTCGAATAATGCCTTCATCTTCACAATGTACGGCGATAGGGAGATCGGTTATCGAAAATATTGCTGCCAGGCTATCCGGATTATCAACCAGCATATTTCCGGTAGATGCACCCATAAAGACCTTGATTCCACATGTCAGTTGTCGATCGACTTTCTTTAGTTCAACAAAATTGTCGTTGGTTGCCCCGATATAGAATGAAAAATTGGCCAGGGATTTTTCGGCTGCCATCTTAAATTTGGCTCTTAACAGGGTGTTAGTAACGGTTTGTGGCAGGGTATTGGGCATCTCCATGAATGAGGTTATGCCCCCAGCGACAGCTGCCCTAGATTCGCTAGCAATATCTCCTTTATGTGTCAGCCCAGGATCTCGAAAATGAACCTGATCATCAATCACGCCAGGCAGGAGCCATTTACCTCGTGCCTCAATGACTGAAGTATTTGGGCTAATGGGTGGCTCATCTCCGGTATAGATCGTGTCGATTTTTCTATTTTTTATCAATACATGACCGATAAACTGCTGGTCTTCATTGATAATATGTGCATTTGTGATGAGGTATTTGCTCATGGTTCTCTCCGGATATGGTCAACATAGGAACGGCGAAGACTGCTCAATTTCATTCTGATCACTCCCAGGAAGGCTTCACTAAATATGCCACCACTCATTTTTGACGTGCCAAGTTCTCTATTTATAAAAATAACGGGGACTTCATCGATCTGATATCCCAATTTCCAGGTTTTAAATTTCATTTCGATTTGAAAACCGTATCCTTTCATTCTAATTCGATCGAGGTTCAGCTGTTCGAGCACTTCTCTTTTGTAGCAGACAAATCCTGCAGTAGCATCCCGAACACATATACCCGTGACTGTTCTCACGTACATGGAGGCATAAAATGACAGCAAAAGTCGGCCCATAGGCCAATTGACAATAGCGACTCCATTTTTATAGCGCGATCCAACGGCCATTCCGACTCCGGGTTTTTGAGTGGCCTCCAGGATAGGCTCCAGATCGTTAGGGTTGTGCGAAAAATCGGCGTCCATTTCAAAAATGAACTCATAATGATATTCGAGAGCCCATTGAAATCCGGCGATGTAGGCTGTTCCGAGTCCCAGTTTACCGGGTCGTTCTAGCAGGTATATCCGGCCGGGGTGTTGCCGAATGAGATCTTCAACGATGCTGGCTGTTTGATCGGGTGAGTTGTCATCGATCACCAGAATATCAAATGTTGTATTGAGGTTTAGGATGGCGAGAATAAGTTTTCGAATATTTTCTTCTTCTCGATAGGTTGGTATGATGATGAGCTTATTCGTCAAGGCTAAATCTTCCTTATATATATAATATTACGTGTATATGTGTGGTTACACACAGCATGTAAAGATAGTCAAAGCAAGCGATAAAATTATTGCTAAATTATTCCACTGCCATCCAGTCTGTTACTAAGTGCGTGTAATTTTTTTCATAGCTATGTGTTGTCTGAATCTAAATCGTTCGTATATTTGCAGTCCCATTTGCGGGAAGAGTTCTTTAGAAAGATTTGGTTGAGAAAGGGAGTGAGAGAGAAAAATATAAAAAAATGATTTTTTTATTTGGAAGTTAGAAAATAGTATTTACCTTTGCAACCGCTTTTGATAGAGACAACGTTCTTTGAATTATTGAAGAGAAAATAAGATAGGTAAGAAAGAGTCAAATTCTTTTGATACTTGATAGATTCTGAGCATAAGATTAAACATT
>CAYUGX010000268.1:0-6908 GCA_964444375.1 uncultured Porphyromonadaceae bacterium
GTAGTGTGGTGGTCAAAGGCAAAACCCTTTATGGATTACCTGGCACGCTGCTGTTATATGCTTCAACAAGGATTATTTGTCGCTGATGTGGCTTACTATTATGGTGACAAAGCACCAAACTTCTGGCCATCATTTGCCAATGTGCCTGAAAAACCCTTGCTCGATGGCTTGGGAAAAGGTTATGATTATGATGTGGTTAATAGCGATGTAATACTGAACCGCATGTCAGTCAAAGAAGGGGGGATTGTTTTACCCGATGGTATGTCATACCGGATTCTGGTTCTCCCTGATCAGGAAGATATGCAAATAGAAGTACTTAAGAAGCTAGATGAGCTCGTATTGGCGGGTGCGACGATTATTGGCCCTAAGCCACTGGATATACCCGGCATGCAAGATCTTGAATCAAGAAAAGCTGAATTGCAAATTCTTGCAGATAAAATATGGGGGCCATGCAATGGTACTACCGTGAAACAGAATTCTTATGGCAAAGGTACTGTTGTGTGGGGATATTCACCAAGAGAATGGCTTGAAATGGAGTCAGTCGGCTCTGATTTTACATGTTTGGATATAGAGCTAGACCAGCATCTTGACTTCATTCACAGGCAGACCGAAAAAACGGATATTTACTTTATTCGAAACAAATCGCTGAATCAATTGAGTGTAAATTGCCTGTTTAGAGCCAGAGGATCAAGACCCTGGCTTTGGGACCCGTCTGATGGCAGTTTGAAACCTTGCTATAGGTATACCGAGCAGGATAAAGCGACAAAGGTTCAACTCGAACTGGCTCAGGGCGGATCAATATTTGTTGTTTTTGGATCTGATGACCAAGCTGAGTTGGATTCGTTTCAAGCCTGGCAAAATGACAACTACCATTTACAAACAAAAAAAGGAAAAAAGAGGAAGATACAGCTTACTGATATAGCTGATCCCATAGAAATAAAAGGTGATTGGAAAGTAGCCTTTGATCCTGAATGGGGGGCCCCTGCAGAGGTTATTTTCCCAGAGCTCATTTCATGGTCAGAGCATGAAAATGAAGGTATTAAATACTATTCAGGTCCAGGGATATACACCATAAAGATACATCTGCCGGCTGAATGGTTTGCCTCAGACAGGTTGATTTACATTGATCTGGGTACTGTTCGTGAACTGGCTGAAGTCTTTATCAATGGTGAATCGGCAGGTATCACCTGGAAGCCTCCTTTCTGCCTCGATATTACTTCGCTCCTTAATCCGGGAGCAAATCAATTGAAAATTGAAGTGATGAACCTTTGGACAAACCGCTTAGCTGGTGACCAAACTCTTGCAAATGAAGAGAGACTTACAATGACCAACGTTCAGTCACATGGTTATATGACCAGGCCATCCTATTATCAAATTCAGCAGGCAGGGCTTTTAGGACCAGTTACATTAGTTCAATCAGCTACCATTGCTTTGGATAACTGACATTAAATACGACAAACAGTCAATTAATATCGGCTTGCTCCAACACCTAGAACCAAACTAAAATGACAAAAATTATACCGATCCTCCTACTCTCCTTCATCCTATTAAAATCGTGCAGTACCCAAGATCCTGTCATCAGTAAATGGGAAGAAGTATTTATCAATCCATCGGTAGAGAACCGGCCCTTAGCCTTTTACGATTGGCTTAATGGTTTTGTCGATACCACCAGGTTGGTTTATGAGTTAGAAGAAATGAAAGACAAGGGAATGCAAGGGGCATTGATTTGGGATGTTGGAGCCATGCTTAATCGGGATAATTTGGTTCCCACCGGTCCTGCCTTTCTAGGTGAAGAGTCGCTTGAATACATATCCCTTACACTCCGCACAGCTGAAAGGCTGGGTTTGAATATGGGCCTGATCAGCGCAAGTAGCTGGAATGCAGGTGGTGATTGGATTGATCCCAAAGATGCCAGTAAAGAATTATTGAGTTCAGTACAAAGAGTTTCAGGCCCCGGCAAGAATGAAATTATCGTAGGGAAACCCCGCAGCCGGCGAGGTGAACCTGAATTATTCAAACTCCTCCATACTGTTGCTATCCCAGTTACAGAGCAGCATGAAGGAATCTACAATCCCGGGGAAGTCGTAGTGTTAGACTCATTCACATCCGATGGTCAAGCAATTGAGTGGGATGTACCAGCAGGGCTCTGGGAAGTCATCTCTTTTTTTATGTGCAATACCGGACAAAAGCTGATGGTTCCCAGTCCAAACTCGAGTGGGTTAATGATTGACCACCTGAGCCGCGAGGCAACCAGAATACACTTTGATACGATTCTATCAAGATTAGATCGAATCAGCACAGAAGAACAACAATTAAAATTCCTCGAAGTTGACAGCTATGAAGTTTGGTGGGCTGATGACTGGACTCCAGAATTTGTTCAGGAGTTCAAAGATCGTTATGAATATAATCCCATACCTTATTTGCCTCTTTTAAAAGATTATACAAGCTCAGATCCAGACAAAGACAAACGTTTCTTGGCTGATTATAGCCGCCTGGTCAGTGATTTAATGATTGAAAACCATTTTGTTCAAGCAACAGAGTTAGTAGAACAACATGATATGCAGCTATTTGCCGAGGCTGGTCATGGTGGATCAGCACGAGTCGACCCACTAAAAGCGCTAGGAAGTACACATATCCCAATGGGAGAGTTTTGGAACAGACAGCGGCATTGGGTAACAAAAGAGGCAGCTAGTGCAGCTCATATCTATGGCAGAAAAATAGTGGCCTCCGAATCGTTGACTGGATGGAATCATTGGCAACATGGACCAACGGATTTTAAACAGCTTTGTGATGTAGTGTTTTGTGAAGGACTGAACCAGGTGTTTTTCCACACATTCGCGCATAACCCAGCCATAGCAGGTAAACCAGGTTTTGCCTATCACGCGGGTGAGCATATCAACACCAATGCAACCTGGTGGGAAATGGTCAGACCGTATATGGACTATTTAAGTCGGACCTCATTTATGCTTAGGCAGGGGGAATTTGTGGGAGATGTCTGTCTGTATTATGGTGATCAGGCACCAAATCTTGTGCCTCCGAAAAGAATAGATCCGAACTATTCTCCTGATCTGCCAGGTGTCTTTCCGACATGGTTTTATGATGAAACCAAATGTCCCCACTGTGGCCAACCCAAACCAATCAACCCTGGCAAACTACCTGGATACGATTATGACTACATCAATGCCGACGTGATTACAACAACGCTGTCAGCTGAAAATGGGAAGCTGGTCTTACCATCCGGACAATCATACAGGGTGATGGCCCTACCTGATAGAGAAGATATTTCACTTGAGGTCATTAAGCGTATTGAAAGCCTGGTACAGAACGGCGCAGTCATTATCGGCCGAAAACCGACTCGAGCAACTTCATTGAAAAACTATCCCGTGTGCGATGCTGAGGTAAAAGAGATTGCAGACAGAGTGTGGGGTGATTGTGATGGACAAACCGTCTTTTCAAACGAATATGGTGACGGAATTGTTTACTGGGGAAAGTCAGTTTTGCAGGTACTAGAAGAATTAAATATTCCTCCGGATTTCGAAGTCCAGGGTGTAGATAATTGTGACCGGCATATTGATTACATCCACCGACAAACTGAATCGGCCGACATATACTTTGTATCCAACTGTGATCCAGAAAGCAAAGAGCTTACTTGCATTTTCAGGGTTGAGCAAAACAGGATACCTGAAATCTGGGATGTCGAAACCGGGTTGATTCAACGTAAGGTACAGTATACAAAAGTAGATAATCGAATCAGCATTGATTTTGTTCTCCCTCCTCTTGCTTCATTCTTTGTAGTTTTTAAAGAAACCTCCACCGGAGTTAATGATCCTGAACTCAAAGAAGACCTCCAATTCAATTTCCTGATCGATAAAAACAAAGCAGACGATCTCGAACATTTGGATATTAGTTCAGACTGGACCGTTTCATTTAATCCAAAATGGGGTGGACCGGAATCTATTCAAGTTGAAAAACTAGCGAGTTGGACTGAATCTGAAGATGAAGGAGTGAAGTATTACTCAGGGAAAGCCACTTATACTAAAGACATTGTTGTCAGTGACGAACAAATCACATCAAATACAGAGGCCTTTATCGTATTTGAGGATATCCAGGAAATGGCCAGGGTTTTCGTTAACGGCCATGACTGTGGTATTGTTTGGACCCCACCATACAAAGCTCGAATTACACCTCATCTCAAAACAGGAAAGAATCAGCTTAGAATTGAGGTAATCAATAACTGGAATAACCGGATTGTTGGAGACTTGAGAAACCCGGATGAATCAGCCTATACCAGCACCAATGCGGTAATTCGTTTTAACAAAGATCAGGCCTTGTTAGAATCCGGCTTGATCGGTAAAGCAGAAATCGTAATAAAATAATAATCAGCCATGAATCTACTTAGATATACGAGTATCCTTGCGACTATAGGGTGCCTCTTGCTTGCCTGCAGTACGTCCAATACTAAACAAACAGGGGAGGTCATAGAAGAGCTGAGCTTCAAAACCGTTTCGGTAAATGACAATTTCTGGCGCCCAAGAATCGATAAAAACAGGACAGTTGGTATTTGGGCTGCGTTAGAAGAAGGAAGAAAAGACTTCGAAAACTTTGATGTGGCTGCTGGAAAAGCTAGCAAGGAGAATTATGCTGGAGGAATGGCCAACGATTCGAATGTGTTTAAAATTATCCAGGGTGCCGCTTATGCCCTGGCTGATACACCTGATCAAGAACTTGAGGATACTTTCGATTCAATTATTGATAGAATTGTAGCTGCCCAGCAGCCGGATGGTTATCTTTTCACCTACTGGATCGTTAATGATCTCTTCAAGCGTTGGACCGATTTGTTTCGGGGATTTGAGCTATACTGCGCTGGGCACCTATTTGAAGCAGCTGTTGCATACCATCAGGCAACTGGTAAAAGAAAACTTCTGGATGCAGCAATCGCATATGCAGATCATATTGACTCCGTTTTTGGTCCGGGTAGAGAAAACGAAGTATTCAGTCATGAAGAAATTGAACTTGGGCTTTATAAACTGTACAAAGAAACCGGAGATAAAAAGTATCTGGATTTGTCGGCTTTCTTTATTGATGAAAGAGGCAAACCTGAAAGGATGACGGTAGATAAAATGACTCCTCCTGATAATGATCCAAATGCAGGCACACCATGGCGTTGGCGACCCCCAGCCTATATGCAGGATCATCTCCCCTTTACCGAACAATTCTATGCCGTTGGGCATGCAGTATGTGCAACTTATCTATACTCAGCTGTGACTGACCATAGCATTGAAGGGGAAACAAAATATCTTCCGGCTCTGGACTCAATATGGAATGATATTGTTGAGAAAAAGCTATACATCACAGGGGGAATAGGAACTCGACAATATCATGATGAAGGATTTGGATCAGATTTCAAGCTCCCAGAGGATAGTGCCTATTGCGAAACATGCGCAAATATTGGGCTCACTTTCTGGAACAGAAGAATGACCAGCTTGCATGGAGAGAGCAAATATGCTGACCTCACCGAACTGTCTATGTTTAATGCAGCATTAGCTGGAGTTTCTTTAAGTGGTAACAGGTTCTTTTATAGGAACGTTCTGGAATCAAAAGGGAAAGACCTACGCAGGCCCTGGGATGCCCCACCTTGCTGTCCGACCAATGTGGTAAGATTTTTACCTGAAATCAGCTCCACTATATACGGCAAAAGGGATAGCGAGATTTTTATCAATCAGTTTATTGGAAATGAAGCGGAGATAGAAATTAGAGATCAGCCCATATCATTGAAGATGGAGACCGATTACCCATGGGATGGGAAAATCAGTATCGAAGTGTATCCACTGGAATCGGTTGATTTAAACCTAAATATCAGGATACCTGGATGGGCCAGAGGAGAATTACTCCCAGGAAATCTGTATCAATACGTCAATGAGGAAGCCTCGTCAAAGGAAGTCAGTATTAAAATTAATGGAACAATTGTAAATGATTATCTACTCCATAAAGGTTACGCGGTAATCGAAAGGAAGTGGGAATCAGGAGATGTTGTTGAACTTCAACTTCCAATGGATATCAAGATGCTGAAAGGCAATCCCAGGATTGAAGATGTTCGAGGAAAGGTAGCTATATCAAGAGGTCCTCTCATATATTGTTTTGAGGAAGTTGACAATGAAGCCTATTTCGAACAGCAGGAAAATCTCTCTTTATCCCTATCTGATTTTGAAACTGAAAACAGGCCGAACCTTCTGAGTGGAATTGTCTGCATCAACGGCAAAGCCGTACATGATGATTCAGGCAAGGCAGTTGACATAACAGCAATTCCCTATTATGCCTGGAACAACAGGGGGCCAAACAATATGAAGGTGTGGCTTCAAACAAAAAAGAACTAATCGCATGAAAGCTACGGCTTTACTCATAATTGGCTTGGTGCTTGCTGCTTCATGCAATCAGCAATCAGCCTATGTTTTCCCAACATTTACAGGAAATGGCGAAGATGGTTTACATCTTCTCGTCAGTTCTGATGGCTATACCTGGAATGAGGTAGACGATTTCAAAAGCGTTTATTTGCAATCCGATGGTCTAATGCGTGATCCTTCCATTGTTCTTGGTGGAGATGGCAAGTACCACATGGCCCATACCTCAGAATGGTTTGATCACAAAATTGCCATTACCCACTCTGAAGACCTGATCAATTGGACACCCACAGAGTTTCTATATGTCTGGCATGATTATCAAGGTGTTGGAACCGAAGAAAGTGATGGAACGACCTGGAGTCAAACAGGCTTAAGAATACCCCATGAAAGAGATTCCCTGGTCAAGAAGCTCTCGCCAATCGCCGGGGTGCTGCTGGCCCTGTGTATCAGCCTGGCGGTCCGGCTGGAGACGGGGTATCCACCTGGGGTGGAGCCGAAGCCGTTCGCGCA
>CAYUGX010000269.1:0-6875 GCA_964444375.1 uncultured Porphyromonadaceae bacterium
TCCTGTGATGGGGGTCATCTTCGGAGGAATCGCTGTTGCCTCACTGCTGGTCACTTTTTTCTTCACCCGGGAGCGTGTTCGTGAACCCATCAAAAAGGCAAGCGAGGGTTTCTTTAAAACCTTGCAATCTATTCTTAAACTCAGAGAATTCAGAATCATATTGGCCATGTTTCTTTTTAATATGATTGGTTTTGATTTGATACAAGTCATGCTGATATACTTTTTAAAACATGTCGTTCAGATCTCAGAAAATTTCACTTTTATCGTAATGGCTGTCCCACTCGTCGTGGCCATAGCAGCGGCTCCCCTCTGGGTGAAAGTAGGCGAGCGTTGGGGTAAGAAGAAAGCCTACACGATTGCTGCTATATACCTGTCCTTGTCTATGTTGGTCTGCCTGGTAGCACCTGTTGGGAACCTCACTTTTGTCATTGTGTTGTGTGCCTTTGCTGGGGTTGGTATATCGGCGTCACAGGTAATCCCCCTCGCCATTATCCCCGATGTGATCGAAGTTGATGAGTACAAGAATGGAACCCGTCGTGAGGGAGCCTTTTATGGCATTACCATGTTTTTATACAAAGTAGCATCGGCACTAGCCATAAACGCCGCTACTCTGCTGCTTGCATTTTGGGGCTATGTAGAATCACAGGGGGGAATCGAAGAAGTTGTGCAGCCTGAATCAGCCAAAACAGCTATCCGTGTAATCATGGGCGTGGGTCCAGGAGTATTTTTTCTGTTGTCTACCTTCTTTGTGAACCGACTGCCGATCGATAAGGCCCGATTTGATGAGATCAAGAAAATCATACAGGAACGAAAAGATAAATAAGCACAAGGGTAACAAAGCAAATGAAAATCGAAAAAGTATATCTGACGCCTCATTTTCATTTCGATTTTGAATGGTGGAAAGAAGAACCCCATCACGAACAGGATACGCTGGTTATCCTGGATGAGGCCCTAAGGATGCTTTATAAATTTCCCGAATTCACCTATGTGGTTGATACTATTTTACCACTGAAACAGTACATCGAAAACAGACCTGGGAGCCTTGAGGTTTTGAAAGACCTGATTGATAAAGAAAGGTTGGAGTTGGTTGGCGGTGATATTGTGGCTCCTGATGAAGTGATCCCTACCGAAGAGGCATTGATCAGGCAATTTGAAGAAGGCCAGGCCTGGTTAAAAGATGTTTTTGGGATCCAGGCAAAAGTGGCCTGGGAGATCGATGAGTTTGCCCACCCGGCCCGAATGCCTCAAATTTTAGCACCGCTCGGTTTCAGGTATTTTGTTTTTGCAAGAGGTATAAAGCCCTTTGATAGGATGCACCCTACCCTCTTTGAATGGCACGATCCAGCAGGAAATACCAGCATGACAACCTATTGGTGGGCTGCCCACTATGAAGGCTGCCTGATAAAGGGGGTCCCCTCGGCTAAGTCAAGGAAAAAACTCCTGAAACGGTGGTTTGCTGAAATGGAATCCAGGATCGCTTTCGAAGGAGCTCGATCTCCGGTTCCCTGGCTGATGGTACCAATTGGAGGTGATTTTGCAATCCCCAATGAGATTTGGATTGAATTTGTTCAAGCCTGGAATGCGCAAAAAGAGTGCAAGCTTGAATTCTCCTTGCCCTCAACATACTTCGAGCAAGTCAAAGAATTTGAGCTGCCTACCGCATCAGGTCCAATGCCTCATGTGTTTGACGGGTATTTTAGCTCGCGCGAGAAGAGCAAGCAAGCAAGTCGCCAAAATGCCAACGCTCTCTGTGACCTTGAAAAGTTATCTGCCTTAAGTACTTTTCTATCACACCCTTTCGAAAATAAGAGCATGAAGAAGGCCTGGTGGGAAACTCTGAAGGGTGATTTTCACGACACCATTGCCGGTACCGGAACAGATAGAGTGTATCGAAAAACCATGTCGCGTTACACCGAATCCGAAAAGTTGCAGAAAGGTATTGAATCAGAGATAATCAATGATCTGTCATCACTTGTCAAAGGGAAAGGACCATACATCTTTAACAGTGTGAATTGGACCCGCCATGAGGTCTTGGAGGTCAAGGGTCATGAACACCTGATCACATCAGGACCTTTGTCATTCCAAAAAGCTGATTTGCATAGTCATTCAGTAGTGCCGGTGAGCATTTCTTCTGATTCAATTGAAAACCAATATTTACGAATTAGCATCATTCGTCAAACCAACGAGCTTTCTGTCTATGACATCGAAAAGGGCTTTTGTCCCATCGAATCTGCATGCAATTCCACGAATATAGTGGATGATGTCGGAAACTTATGGGTGTCCAGAACCAGGGGTAAGCGATATCCGATCCATGTGAAAACAATTGAAACAGAACAGAAAAGTGAGCTGACGGCAGTGATCAGAATCACCGAGGAGAATCGCTTTGTGGTCATTCACAAAGAAGTTATCCTGCACGCCGGATCAAAACAAATACTGTTCAATACCCAGGTTCATTTTGGTGGCAAAGACAAGCGTATCGAAATGCTCTTTCCTTTTTCTTTCGATGGCAACTGGTTTACTGAAACACCTTTTCATGCAGATTCTGTGAAAGGGGGCATCTACCCTGTCCAAAATTATGCCATGTTGAAGGGAGACTCGTACAGCATTGCTCTGATAAACCGGGGAATTCCCGGATACCAGTTTGAACATCAAAGGGGCGGTATTATCCTGATGCGCAGTGTTTCCATGATCTCCTGGTCACTGGTCATCTGGATGTTGAAAAATGCCAGATTGATTATCAACAGTTTCAGAAAGGCCCTGGTGTTTGTTCGGAATAAGCTGAATATTGTAGAATTTCCAATCTATCCAATCCATAACCTGTTCCTGAGGAGCTTCGCAACAGAAGGTGACACTTTAGGCCACGGAGCTATGAATCGCAAAAATCACAACAGAGCAAGACGACGTTTCTACAAAGAATCCCTGGCCTGGGAAAGAGGTGTGCACACCTATACCTATGCTCTATCTTTAGATGTAAAAGACCTGGCTGCTTCGGCTCGTGCTGGATATGAACTGAATCATCCGCTTCGAATCTATGAGTTGACAGGTTCAGGAGAGCAAGACACATTGAGGATACTTAGCGAACCTTGCCCTGATGTCATCATTAGTGCTCTTCGTAGGCACAAAAATGGCTGCTTGTTAAGAGCCTATGAACCCATGGGCCAGCAAGTCAAGGTATTATTCCGTTTTGCGGTTCCCGTTGAAAAGGCGATGGTATCCAATGGCTGCACCGATGAGATAAAAGAAATCAAGTGTTTGAATAATTCATTTGAATATGTATTTAAATCCTTTGAGGTGGTCCAAATACACTTGCTGTTTTAGTTTGCACTTCGGCAGTTATTCAACAGGCCGATTAACATCGGTGCTGATTGATTGTTAACTTATAAAATCAATCATGATGAAATCATACGTCTCTCTAATTCTCTGTTTTCTGGTTTTCAACGGAGTGTGCATCGCCCAGGATCAACTTGAGATAACCCGTTTTGAGGGAACTATTGAATTTGATGGTGATGTTAAAGAGATGGGTTGGAATTCAGTGCCTGCATTACCTCTTATAACTTTTAGTCCAGAATATGGGAAGAAGCCAACTCAATTCACCGAGTATAAACTAGCCTACAATGATGAGTTTTTATATTTCGCCGGAACACTTGAAGATCGTCAACCTGATAAAAGGCAAGTGCAATTGAAAAGAGATGATTGGAAATACAACTGTGATTGGGCCGGCATTATTATCGATAGTTATAATGATAAAGAAAATACAGTCGTGTTTGCTACATCACCATCTGGAGGCAGAACGGATGTTTCATTTTCAAATGATGCCAATGATCTGCAAACTGACATGAATCTGAGTTGGAACACTTTTTGGGAAGTCATAACCAAATCAGATGACCTTGGTTGGAGTTTTGAAATGCGTATCCCATTTTCCAGCCTTCGCTTTCAGGATCAGGATGGAAAAGTTGTTATGGGTATTGCAGCCTGGAGGTACATTTCCAATAGTTATGAGAATTTCATCTTTCCGGATGCGGATGTCAAACATGGGTTTTGGGGTATTTTTAAAGCTTCTCAAACAAAAGAGGTCATATTCAATGATCTCAAAAGCAAAAATCCCATCTATATTGCACCATACGTATTGGGGGGATTACAGCAAAGCAACCAGCTCAGTGATGATGAAAGTGCATATGAACGAAAAAACGCTTTTACACGTAACCTGGGCGGTGACGTCAAGCTTCGGGTTTCTGACAAGCTCACCTTAGACCTGACTGCCAATACTGATTTTGCCCAGGTAGAGGCCGATGATCAAATGGTAAACCTGACCCGGTTTTCGCTTTTCTTCCCAGAAAAACGGCTCTTCTTCCAGGAGAGAAGAAGTAATTTCGAATTCAATTTTGATGGCCGAAATCGACTGTTTTATACCCGGCGTATCGGTATTGATGGTGGACTGCCTGTGGATATTTACGGAGGAGCCCGAATGGTTGGACGGCTTGGCCCCTGGGATTTGGGTTTGCTGTCTATGCAAACTGCCCCGTCAGCAGAACTCTTCTCTGAAAACTTTTCAGTGGTGAGGCTGCGTCGTCAAATTCTCAACGAAAACACTTATTTGGGAGGAATTCTGACAAATCGTTTTGATTTCAAAGGAAACATAAATTCAGCCTACGGGGTTGACGGAATTTTTCGTCTGTTCAGAGATGATTACCTCAAAGTAATGTGGGCTCAAACTTTTACATCAGGTTTCCAGGCTGAAAATCTAGTGTTGGATCCAACTCGAATATATCTGAACTGGGAGCGCAGAACCCAGAAAGGCTTTGGTTATAATTTCGCCTATTCCAGGGCCGGAGAAGATTATAATCCATCAATCGGCTACGAGAGACGACAAAATTATACTCAGTATAAGGCGTCCCTTTTATACGGCTGGGTACCTGAGGGAAAAGTGTTAAACAGTCACCGCATTGAACTCGATGCAGTGCAATATAACCGTAATTTGGATGGATCAAGAGAAACCGCTGAGCTATGGTTAGGTTGGAATTATCTGACCAGCTCAGGAGGTGATGGTAACATCAAAATACAACTCATTAACGATAACCTCATTGATGAGTTTTATCTTTCTGAGGACACTTATATATCTTCCGGGAACTATAATTTCTTGAATATAGATGGTGAATTCTCAACCCCAAAAGGCAAGAAATTCGTTTTCAATACCGGGGTTAACGTGGGCCAGTTTTATGATGGTTGGGTTAACTCAATCAGCTTAAGCCCGAAAGGAACAATCATGAGTAAATTGGAGATCGGTGCAACCTATCAATACAGTTCTGCTCTCTTCTCAGATCGAAACATGCACTTCAAAACCCACATCTTAAGGGCCAACAGCACGCTAATTTTCAATACCAAGCTGTCTTTCTCGGCATTTGTACAGTATAACAGTGCGATTAATGCCATCCTGGCAAATGCCCGTCTGCGTTACAATCCAAAAGAAGGGATAGATTTATACCTGGTCTACAACGAGGGATACAACACAGACCGTTATGGTTTCAATCCGGTTCTACCCGTATCTAGTCAAAGAACCATTATGGTAAAATACACGCACACCCTTGTATTTTAGCAGATACTTGCTGCTATTTCACTTTTTCTCCTATAAGCTTCGCTCCGCTCTGGTATAAAATAAGGCCGGTGGCTTCATCTTCGTTCACGACAAATTCCAGCTCTGCTTCAACAACTTTTAGAAAAAATCTCGTTTCTGACTCAGGAAAAATAGGAATCTTTGGCTGTCCTGTAGCTTGAACCATCAGTTGATCTCCATCCAGCATTACCTCGATATTAAATCCAGGCCCAAGTTCATATTCTCCCACTAGTTTCTTAAGGTAGCTTGCTGTCAATGTGACTTCCTTTTTAGTCATATCCACTCCCAGCACCACTGCCGCTAATTTGATGGCCAATGGATCTGGGGCGAAAGCTGTGTTGTTGGAAAATACCGCTATAAATAAATCATCGTCGGGGAAATAGAGATCTTTAGTAAGTGATCCATTGATGCCTCCACCATGTTCAACGGTTTTTCTCTCAAGTCGCTTGCCGAGGAACCAGCCATAACCATATCCTGTTTCATTGTCATTGTTTAATCTATATGAAGTATGGGCCTTTTTCAAACTTTTATACTTGATTACCCTTCCATCAAATACCGCCCTGTACCATTTGTCAAGATCTGCCACTGTAGACATCAAAGAACCTGCTGAATAGGGTTGAGTCATACTTAAATAGGGTGCATTCATTAGTTTACCTCCCTGCATCTCATAACCAGACACCCTCATTGGAATAATTTCACTACTATTTCCATAATACGAACTTGTCATCTCCAGCGGCTCAAAAAAGTTTTTCTCGATATAATCTTCATAAGTCATGCCTGACACTTTCTCAATGATGTAGCCAAGAATAAAATAGGCTGTGTTATTATAAGCGAATTTTTCACCTGGATTGAAATTCAGTGTATCAACTTTGAAATATTCAATAAGGTCAAGTGGTTCAAAATCTTTTCGCTTTACTTCATCAGTCCATTCCTTCATCCCAGTGTAGCTTTGTATGCCTGAGGTATGAGTTAAAAGGTGTTCTATACTGATTTCATAACCCTCGGTTGGAAGGTCTGGCAAATATTTTATAACGTTATCATCCAACGATAACTTCCCCTCTTCTTCTAACTTCAAAATAGCACAGGCAGTAAATTGTTTGGTGATTGACCCAATTCTGAAAACATGACCTGGTTCCATTTTGACACCTTGTTCAACATTAGCCATACCAAATCCTTTATGGTAAATCACCTCTCCCTGGTGCCTGATCAGAACAGTGACGCCTGGCTGATCGGCATCAATCAGGTCTGTGATGGTTGAATCAAG
>CAYUGX010000270.1:0-6794 GCA_964444375.1 uncultured Porphyromonadaceae bacterium
ATTAGGTCCAATCAATCTGGCCTTCTTTCCACTCAAGTAGGACTTCACCTTAATCATATCCTCGGTCGGGATTCCTTCTGTGATACACACGATCAACGCAATAGCTGCATCAGCGGCTTCCATTATAGCATCTGCAGCAAAAGGAGGCGGTACAAAAATTAGTGAAACATCAGCCCCTGTGGCAACAACAGCTTCGCTGACAGTATTAAAAACGGGACGGCCAAGATGCTCGCTTCCACCTTTACCAGGAGTAACCCCACCAACAACCTGAGTACCGTATTTAATCATCTGAGTAGCGTGGAAAGTACCTTCTTTTCCAGTGTAACCCTGTACCAGAATTTTAGAATCCTTATTAACAAGAACTGACATAATTATAATTTTTCAATTGTTATAATGAAGGACGAAGATACGAAAACAAAAACGAAACAAAATCCCTATCTTCAATCCAAAATCCTTGTTTTCTTATGACACCCATAACCAGAGCCTTTAACGGATTCTTCATTGTGTTGTTTGCAACCTTGTACTGCACTGCATGTCAACAGCATACCGGGCTTGATGAGGAATTCAAATCAGCCATTTATTCAGATTTCTTACATGGAGAATATGCCCTGGTTAGGGGAGTGCTCGACTCACTTGAACTGGATGATAAACTCAGCCAATCCGAGCTTGAATGGATTGAAATACTCAGGGCCAAAATGCATCGAATTGGCTTAGATTTTACGAAAAACGAAAATCAGATACTTGACCAATTGAAGCACGTCTATCCAGCCATTATGGTTTCAGACTTAAAGGAGTGGGAAAAAACAGGTGCACTTGAAATGAAAGTCTTGAATGGAGAGAAAAAATACTTCAAATACGCTGTTAACAACCTATTTCGAATAGACTCTACAGCGAAAAAACAACGAGAAAACATTTTGGGAAAACGACCAGATGGTCTCATGGACTTCAGGGTGAAACACATTTCAGATTTACTGACCACAGGTTTAAACCGCTCTTCACACCCTGGAATTTCATGGAAAGCTTCCTACACCCTAACCGTTGATGCTAACGCTGTGCCTGCAGGTGAGATCATTAGATGCTGGCTGCCTTACCCACGTGAACACCAGCGGCAAAAACACATTGAGCTAATATCCACCAGTGAAGACCATTACCATCTTGCGTCTACCGATCAGGCACATCAGAGCATCTACATGGAGAAAACAGCTCAACAGGGAGAAGAGACTGTTTTTAACTGCGAGTTCCGATTCACCACATTTCCTGAATGGCATCATTTCGAAATACCAAGTCAATTAAAGGCAAAAGAGCAGCCTACCCCAGGAGAATACCTTGCAGAACAGCTACCGCATATCGTGTTTTCAGAAACCGTACGCCATTTTGCAGATTCACTTACCAATGGAATCACCAATCCGATTCAGCAAGCCAGAACCATTTTTAAGTGGATTTCAACAGAAATCCCCTGGGCATCAGACCTTCGAATGCATACCTGATTATGTATTGAAATACAAACATGGCGATTGCGGCATGGTTAGCTTTCTCCTCATTTCTATGGCACGGTACATGGGCATTCCTGCCAAGTGGCAAAGTGGTTGGATGCTACACCCTGGATACCTGAATTTGCACGATTGGTGTGAATTGTACTTTGAAGAGTATGGCTGGGTTCCAGTAGATCCCTCGTTCGGTCTACAGACCGCTGACGATTCGGCAATCCATCAATTTTATCTGGGTGGAATCGATGCCTATCGCCTGATAGTTAATGAAGGAACTGCAGGGGAGTTCGAACCTGTCAAAAAGTATTTCAGAAGTGAACCTAATGATTTTCAGCGTGGAGAAGTGGAATGGTCAGGTGGCAACCTGTATTTCAACCAGTGGGATTATCATTTAAACCTGAGTATAGAAAATGAATAAACGAGTAAATGGGTGGCTCATTGCTACAATTCTGGTGGTAGCATCTTCATGCATACCTGCGGGTCCAACCAGCGACAAGCAATGGGTAAAATCACTAATCAATACTATAGGTGATTCTTTAGCGCCAGACAAACGCATTGCATTGATTGATGTAAACTTTTACGAGGCTAATAATCAATTCATCATTACCGGTGAGACATCAGTTCCAGCATTTAAGACCAAACTGACAGAATCCCTGGCAGGCATGCAAATAGATTGGATCGATAGCCTCACTGTTCTTCCTGATCGCCAACTGGGTGCGAAGACCTGGGGCCTGGTCACCCTGTCTGTTGCAAACCTGAGAGGCGACAATCGCCACAGCAGTGAATTGGTGACTCAAGCCATTCTCGGTACGCCCGTGAGGGTGCTTAAAAGATCAGGTAGTTGGTTGTATGTACAGACACCTGATAAGTACCTGGCCTGGACCAATGCTACTTCGGTTGAATTGATGTCTGACTCAGCGTTAGACGACTGGAAGAACAGTCAACGCTTTATCTTTACCGATGCCTTTGGTACTTTAACTGCTGAACCCGGAGAGTCGAAAAACACAGTTTCCGACCTGGTTATGGGAAGTATATTAACTGTTGAAAACCAACAAGGTAATTACTATCTTCTTTCCCTACCGGATGGCCGCTCAGGCTTTATTGAAGTTAACCAGGGCATTGCCTTCAACGAATGGAAAGCAACGACCACACCTGACCCGATCAATCTGGAGCTCATCTCAAAACAATTACTCGGCTTGCCATACTTATGGGGAGGCACCTCAAGCAAAGGAGTAGACTGCAGTGGTTTTGTTAAAACACTATACTTCATGAATGGTATGGTGTTGCATCGCGACGCCTCTCAACAGGTTCATCAGGGTATTCAAATAGATACCGACAAAGGATTCGAGAAACTTGAGAAAGGAGACCTGCTTTTCTTTGGGCGAAAAGCCAGTGACAAAAAATCCGAACGGATTACCCATGTTGGTATGTACCTGAATAATGGCCGATACATTCATTCATCCGGCAGGGTGAAAATTAACAGTTTCAATCCCGATCACGATGATTTCAGCCAATATCTACTTGACATATTTGTTCGGGCAAAAAGGATCATCAATTCCAAAACCGATTACAGCCCGACACTCATTAAGCAACACCCCTGGTATTAGAAAAGCATGAAAAGAAGGAGATTTATTACACAAACTAGCCTCATCAGCTTGGGGGCAGTATCCGGCATCTCGGGTTTAGGATCTTGCTCAAACTCAACATCTCGCTCAACCGATAACAAAATGAATTTGCGATTCAAACCCTTTGATTTGCAATTGAAGCATGTTTTCACCTTGGCTACCAGCTCAAGAAGCACCACACCGGTCATGTTGACTGCCATAGACTATCAGGGATCAACTGGCTATGGAGAAGCCAGTATGCCACCCTATCTGGGTGAATCACAAGAAACAGCACAGCGTTTTCTCTCTAAAGTCGACCTTTCTCGCTACACCGATCCCTTTCAACTCGAAGACATTTTAAATGATATTGATGCAATCGAACCAGGAAATTTTGCCGCCAAAGCATCTGTTGACATCGCTTTGCACGATTTGCTTGGTATGTTAACCGGTCAACCTTGGTATAAGTTGTGGGGACTGAATCCCAAGTCTACCCCACTTACTTCGTTCACAATTGGTATCGATACACCGGTTGTTGTACGACAAAAAGTAAAGGAGGCAGCACCATACAAAATATTGAAGGTTAAAATGGGCAGGGATAATGACAAAGAAATGATCGAAACCATTCGTTCGGTGAGTCAGGTTCCACTCTGTGTGGATGTTAACCAGGGTTGGACTGATCGTCATCATGCACTCGATATGATTCATTGGCTTAAGGAGAAAGGAATTGTTTTTGTTGAGCAACCCATGCCTAAAACAGCTTTAGATGATTTGAGCTGGCTTCACGACCACTCCCCGCTACCCATTTTTGCCGATGAAGCCCTGCAGCGCCTGGTTGATGTTGAGGCAACCAAGGGCCTGTACGATGGAATCAACATCAAACTGATGAAGTGTACAGGTATGCGCGAAGCATTTAAAATGGCTACCATGGCGAAAGCTTTACAGATGAAAGTCATGTTAGGTTGCATGATTGAAACCTCTTGTGCCGTTTCAGCCGCAGCACAATTATCTCCAATGAGTGAATTCGCAGACCTTGATGGGAATGTCTTGATTAGTAACGATCCTTACGAAGGAGTTAAAATTGTGGATGGCAAAGTCACCCTAAACGATTTACCGGGTATTGGCCTAAAGGTGAATCAGAAGATTGTTTAAGCTATTCTGACAATAATGAACTGATATTGAGTGGATCATCCATCAGCTCTTGCTGATGAACAAGCAAATCCTGCATATCTTTCAATACCTGTGCATAGGCCGGATCATCAGCCAGATCAACCATCTCCATCGGATCAGTTTCCACATCATATAAACGCAAAACCGGCACTTTAGGATAGACGATAAGCTTGTATTTATCTGTTCTTACCATCCGCTGAAGATTCATATAACAGCCATAGATGGCCTCATATGGGCTGTCTGCATTAGCCTTGCGTATCAATGGCAACAATGAATTAAATTCATTTTGAGCACTGGGTTCGCCTCCAGCTAATTCAAGAACAGTTGGCATCACATCCTGTAAATAGACCTGCTGACTGCGAACGGTATTTGTTGGCACACCCGGTCCGCTGACAATCAGAGGTACACGAACACTGTGATCATACATATTCTGCTTCCCAACCAAACCGTGATGACCTACACCCAAACCATGGTCAGCGGTATACAAAATGTAGGTGTCATCAGCTTTACCTGTCCGTTCAAGTGCCTCCAGAATCTTTCCGAATTGAGTATCTGTATGACTGATTATAGCAAAATATTCTTGCTGATTGATTTTGATGGCATACTCCGTTCTCGGCATCGGGGCGAGAGCTTCGTCTCGAAGGTTCACACTGCAGCCTATTGAGTCTTTATAGGGGTACTCGGCTAAAAAGGATTCAGGCAATTTTTGATCCCCTACCGGATACAATTCAACATACGATTTAGGTGATTGCCTGGGATCATGTGGGGCATTAAAGGCCAGATACATAAAAAATGGCTTGTCACTGGTAGCCGCTTTCTCAAGGAATTCGATCGCATCATCAGCCAGAACTTCACTCCAGTGCTTACCGCCCTTCCAAAAACCACCATGAACCGTATCCCAGGGTAACCAGTTTTGATCATCTTCATTCTGTGGTCGATGATAGCCCGCCGGAGTTTGGTTAGGCATTCCAGGGCGCACGTGTTTCACCTGGTCAAAAAGTTCTTGAGCCGAAGCTTTAACATGCCATTTGCCTGAAAAATAGGTTTCGTATCCCAGGTCATTCATTTGTTGAGACCAAAATTGTCGATTGGCTACCAATTCAGTGAAATTTGGCTCGGCTTTTTTTGCATGCCAGACCGATAAACCAGTATTGAGCATCGCACGGCTAGCCACACATACCGCCCCATGCCAGGCACCCATATTGTAAGAATGACTAAAACTGACTCCAGCTTCTGCCAATTTATCCATGTTTGGTGTGAGTACATCTTCCCCTCCAATCGCATGAACAGTGCTATAGCGCTGATCATCTGTAAACAAAAAAAGAATATTCGGCTTCTCGACCTCACCGAGTCTATCTTGTTGAAGACCGCATGAAGAGATGAAAAGAACAATTAAAAGGCCAACGATAGTCTTTCTGGCTACCATAATGGGATTGGGTTTAGTTTTACAAACTGTAAAAATAAACACATTCTTGATTCATTATACAATTATCGCATGAATCAAAGGCGAACACCGGTTTTTACTTCTATGAAATTGTACTGTACCGATTCTTCCTGTCCCCAGATTGGATAGTTTGTCAGGGTATATTCGATTTTCACAAAGGGTATCAATCGTGAATTTATCATAAAATTTGTCCCTAATGAGAACCGGGTCTGATGGCCAAAAACTTTACCATCCACCCCTATTTCTTTGTATTGATTGAGTAGCAAAGCATAACCCATCCACGGAATTACCTTTTTGTCTTTGGCCAACTCATGTCTGACCGTCCAGCCGTATGAGATAATCCTGACCGGATTGTCATTTTCGGTATCAGGGAACAGTTGAGTATAGCCAATCGGAACGGTGATGTATGAAGCTTTCTTTTTATGAAAACCTGAGAGTTGCCAGGCATAATCAAAAATCGCAGTATAGCCATGGCTAGCTTGGTTCGTAAACTCTGATTTCAACACGTACCGGTATCCGGCCTCTAAAGAGTATTGTTTAGGTACCCGATCCATTTCCTGAGCCTGCAGTAAACTGACTGTCAATACTCCAAAAAAAAGTAATGTGATCAATCTTTTCATAGTATCCTTAATTTGATTGGGACAAAGAAAAGAAAATCTCTTAGCTCTGGTTGGTTTTAACGAAAATTAAACAATTTGGTCAACCGTCCTATTGCTTGATCATCCGCATTGGAGCAGTCTTAATTCCATCAATAGAAAGAGTTACAAAATAGAATCCTGGACGAAAATGGTAGGGTTCAAGTTTAAAGGCATTTTCACCTGGTATGATAGCAATGCTTTGCTCACAAACCTGTTGACCAGTCAGATCGTATACTAACAGTCGAGAATTATCATAAATACGGGTTCCTAAATTTTGAATGGACACAGTCGTTTCGACTCCCCAGGGATTAGGCTGGATAGACTGCATCTGGACTTCAGGCTCGTATTCTTGCAATCCTGACGACATCAGATTGACTTCAACTTCATCTGAAAATCGGCCAACGAAACCATTTTTAACAGCTGCAACTGATACAAAATAGCGGTCACAAACGGG
>CAYUGX010000271.1:0-6771 GCA_964444375.1 uncultured Porphyromonadaceae bacterium
AATATGTTTAACTTGGTAAAAAACGGTCAATGCTATTCAGGCATGGACTCACTGATAACTGTTCACTGATAACTGTTCACTTGTTCTGTATTCGTAGGGCAACATCCGCCCTACCCTTTCCTTACCAGTTCGACCCGACCAATAATTGCTCAACGGATCGAAAAAGCCTTCTTTTGAAATGAGCAAACTGTCATGCTTGATATACAAATAACTGGCTGAAAAGGTCATGAGATTTCCCTTGTCAGGATAATAGTAGTATTCTAATGCTCCGCGGTGTTTGATAACAGCAACATGGTCGTCGATCACTTCAATAAGACTATCGTTTTCAAGCGCTCTGCCCGTACTGTCGCACATTAAAAAACCTTCTTCTGAAGCATTACCGGCATACAAAGCTCTGACGAAATGCATTCTTGATCCTTTGAATGCTTTCTCTCGTCGTTTCTGCGCTCGTTTATCCTGACGCTTCTGTTTGAATACATCGGCTATAAAATAGTGACTTCCCTGGTAATGTACGCCCCAATCGGTTTTAGCAAATGAATCGAGATGATAAACCAATGTATAACCTAAAGCAGCATTGTGAATGACAATTGGCTTATTCGCATAAACTTCAAATACAGAATCATTCTGGTCAGTATAAAACTCAATGACTTCAGGATTCAGAATCTTACATTTACGGGCATTGTAATCATTCCCAAGAAACTCCTTTTCAAAATAGCGCATATTTCGCTTTCGGTTTCTTAGGGCCTTACTGCGGTCATAAACCACATGAATCTCTTCAATCGAATAGGTCTTGGGCTCCAACTTCACCTGGAAATGTTCATCTGTTGGATACTCCCAAACGTTGGCTGAATAGTATCCCAAAACACTCACCACAATCGTATGTCCGGGGTGCAGACTCCCATCTAACTCAAAAATACCTAAACTGTCGGTCTGGGTGCCTTTGAAAGTTCCAGAAAAATAGACATTGGCTGCGTTAACAGCTTGTTCACTATTGTTGTCAATGACCTTACCGCGAATGATTTGACCATAACTGCCTGCGGAAAGACAAGCAATAAAAATGATCAATACGAATCTCATGCTGTTTTGAATCGGTGCACTACAAACATGCAAAAAGAATACCATATTTAGGTTAGAATTGATGCTTTAGAACAGCAGCCTCATAAAAATCTTGGCCCGGAAATTGTTATTTTTAAATGCCCCCGTTACGCTACATATCAATAGCTGAATCATGAAAATTAGTTCATTCGACAATGGGTGTCTCGTGTTATGTTTATTCATCATGTCCTTTTCGACCCTGACGCAAACTTTGCAAGCCCAAGTAAAGGGATTGCTCTACCTGCATACCGATCGTGAAAGTTATGCACCTGGGGAAGCTGTCAGCCTAAAGTCTTATCTTATTAACAGTAATCAACTTCTTCCATCTGATGATAGCCTAAACATTCTTTTGCAGAATCTTCGTGGAGAATGGCTGATTCACCAGACCTACCCCATAACCAATAACTCAGCCAAGGGTACGCTCGTGCTACCCGATGACCTGGTTTATGGGGAATACACGCTCAAGGCTTGCACCAATTCCAGTTTAAACTCGGCTAATCCAGACATTTTTAAAACGAAGATTATTATTCGTGATATGCGAATTCCGCCTTTTAGTCTTTCCTTGAAATGTACTGATTCCTTGTATTTCCCAGGTGATCAGGTTCAAATTCACGTGAGTATCAAGAATCTGAAAGGAAAACCAGTAAAAAACTATCCATTCAGTTTCTCCATTAGCCGCAATGGTATCATTGAACAACTTGAACAGGCGCAATTCAATGAGCAGGGAGAAGGAAGAATAAACGTTGATATCCCAGCAAATGACCAGTTCACTATCACTTCTGTCACCGTATCTGCCACCGTTCAGGATGGTTATCACAGCAACAGTATGGTCATTCCAACCTCAGACTGGCCTGTTTTATTGAACATATACCCTGAAGGGGGTAGATTGATTGAAGGAGTCAACAATAGAATCGGCCTGTATACAACCAATCCACTCGGACAAGCCATATCCGTGGAAGTAATTCTTTTCGATGATGAAGATCGCCAGGTTGCTTCATTCCATACCAATCAGTTTGGTTTGGCGGTTTTTAATCTCCTGCCGGATATAGGCAACCCGCACTACCTCCGCTTGGTAGCCCCTGGCATTCAAGAGAACGAATTCGATCTTCCTGAGATTCATGACGAAGGTCTCCATTGCACTTACACGGGTAAAAAAAATGACGAACTTTTGTTCTCATTGAGCCCGGCATACTATGATGAGGTAGAATTGTCAGTTAAGATAATTGGCGATTATTTAGGTCAAAACGTTTATTCAGAATCAATCCGTGTGGTTGATGATACGCTTGTAAGGATACCTGTAAAATCGCTACCGGCCGGACTTATCCGATTCAGTTTTTTCAATGATGATATTGAATTATTAGCCCAACGACCCGTTTTTAATTATCAGCCAATTCCCTCTATACCTATTGAAGTTGACCTTCCGGATGATCTATTTGCTGACAATGGAACCATTAGGATCCTGCAGGGAGAACAATATCTACGCTTTTATGAAAGCAATTTAAGTCTCTCAGTGCTTGATGTCAATATGTGTCCGTTCACTGGCATCAATCCCGACATAAGAAGTTATAGCATGCTGGGTAAACTGTCCACAACCATGCCCTTTGAACCAAATTATGTGGTTAACAATCCAAATTTTTCAGCTGATCTTTTCGACCCTTTCATTATGGGACAGATACAGCTCACAACTATTGAAAGTCTGCGCATTGGAAACAATCCGGCAAAGGAATTCAGCGGAACTTTGAATGAAAACAATTTCCTGAAGAATGAACGAATATCAGAACTCCATCAACTCAATTCAATACTAAGATCCGATCAGTACCTAACAAGGCTGACAGATCATTTTGTTGATCATGACCACTATGTGTCAGCCAACCGGAGCAAACTTCAAAACTGGAATTTTTTCCCAAGTCCACTCACCAAAGAAGAAATCGCCCAAAACATGCTCGACAGGGGTCTTCCGATCATATCAGTTCTCAGATTTATAAAATCCTATCGAAAGGTGGGTAATGGGCTCTATTTCAAACCTACCGGATCATTCAATTTCGACACCCCTGCCCTGATCATCATAGATGGCGTAGAACGTGGTTATGACATCGAAGTATTCAGAGAGCTCAATCCCTACAACATAAAAAAGCTCGAAGTCTTTACCACTGTCAGTGACATGCTCAAATATACAGCTGCTATGGGCGCCTCGGGAATTGTGGTAGTGACCAGTAAAACAGCCAAAGATTTTCTCCCAGAAGAAAAAGAGATTCCAAATCCTCTTGATAATTACAATCCTACAATTAAGTGGGTAGATCAGATTGATTGGCTAGGAACACATAGTGCAATCATCAAACTGGATTACCTCAAGCTCAAATCAAATTATCAGATTATTGTACAAGGGGTAAGCAAGGATGGCAAGCCCATTGGGGGTGTATTTTTGTCCAAATAGACGTACTCTTCACCTCACCTCTCGTCCCTGATCATTCGTCTTTCGTCTCTCATTTCTTGTGTTTTTGTGCACATTATTTTGTACATTTTGTACATTTTTTTTAACTTTACAGAAACTCTTTGTTTTATGACATTGGTTAACACCATCAGGAGGTTACGATTCGAAAAAGATGAAACGACTCAAGCCGAGTTGGCGAATGCGATAGGAGTAACCAGGCAAACGATCTATTTTATTGAAAAAGGAAAGGTTATGCCGTCAGTGATGATCGCTTTTAAAATTGCCCAATACTTTAATACGACAGTTGATCAGGTATTTTTCGTAAAAAGCTAAATGATGAGAACAATTTCACAGGCACCAACCCTAGACAGGCTAAAAGTAGCATACCGCGATTTAGCCAAATGTTACCACCCAGACCGTGGTGGAACTGCACATCATATGACCGCTTTAAACTTGGCATATGAGGCTAGAAGACAAGAATTAGAGCGTTACAAAAAAAAGTTTTCTGACTTGAAGTTTGGTGATACACTATTCATCAATGGCACTGAAGCCACAGTCATCTTAGTGACACAAACAAAATTTGTAGCCAGAGCCAAGGGAAGATCCAAACAGGCCTGGTTTGATATTCATACGGGAATCGGCGTTGATTTTCCATTTTATCAAGCTAGCTTTACCAGAATATGCAACTCATCAAATAGTTGATAAAGCACTAATTATTATGGGAATAGTTGATTATTATTGATACCTTAAAACAGCTCGATGCAGGTAAATTATTCAAATCTTGAAAATGGAGAATTAGAGATTCAAATCTCAGGTGAAATCGGCATTGATCAAATCAAGGAATTGAAAGAGATTTTTAGCTTGAGATTAAATAACACCGATAACCTAAAAATTATCGTTTGTGATATTGTCTTCTTTGATTTATCCTTTATACAATTGTTGGTTGTCCTGGCCCGGGAGGCAAATAGGTTAAACAAAACGCTACAAATCTCGATGGATATGGATGAAGATAATGAGCGACTTATCAAGCAAATGGGACTAGGAACTGAAGTGCTTACCAGGTTGACTTCATAACACGGATCGGATGGAACGGTATCAACGAAAATTCATTGAAGAAGCCAAAGAACTAATCAGCAGCCTTGAGTCAAACCTTCTTGAACTTGAGCAAGCACCTGATCAGACCAGTACCGTTGAGGAAATATTCAGGATCATGCACTCATTGAAAGGCAGTGGAGCCATGTTTGGTTTCACCAAAATCAGCAGTCTCACACATGATCTTGAAAACATTTATGCTGCTATTCGATCGGGCAACCTGGCCGTTTCTAAACATTTAATTGATCTTTCTTTCAGTTCGCTTGATCTCATCAGAGAATTACTTAAAGGGGTCGAAGGAGAAAAGGAGATTAGACGATATAATGATTTGGTAAACGGCATACGATCTATCTCACGGCACAAATTGGAGAATGTTGGTAAGGAAGATAGATCCATTCAGACCGAGCATCCAATCCAAGCATCTTCCCCGGCCCAGTCATCAGTGTGGTTGATACATTTTGATCCATATCCTGAGATTCTGAGTGATGGGAACAATCCCATATACATGTTTGATGAGTTGGCTCAAATGGGTGAAATTATTTCCTGTCCATCATATAGCAAATTTCCAAACAGCTTCGACGATCTAGATCCAGAACAATTGTTTATTAGTTGGAACATACTACTCAAAAGTGAGACTGAACAAGAAAACATTGAAAATGTGTTTCTGTTTGTTCAGGAGAAATCGAGTATTAGTGTCACAAAACTAACTTCATCAGGTTCTGACAAACTGAGCGAGAAATCTAATCAATTGAAGGAGCTCCTTTCAGCCACCGAAATTGACATTACAGCCATTGCAGAAGTAGTAAGTAAGCTTGAGGCTCCCCAAGAAACCTCATCACTGTTGAAATCTGCAGGTGATACTATACCAATCATTGACGACAGAACAGTTGATATTCAAGAGACTGAAGAAATTACGATTCGTGTACCGTCAGCAAAACTTGATGATCTAATGAATCTGGTCAGTGAATTAATTACTGCCCAGGGACAATTATTGACCAATGCGGAAGTTATCAAAGACACCAATCTTACCAACCTAAGCGAAAAATTTGAAAAGCTGATCCGTCAATTGCGAGAGCAATCTATGGAGATGAGTCTAATTTCAATCAACACCCTGGTTGTCAGATTTAAAAGGCTCGCTCGTGACCTCTCAAATCAATTGGGCAAACAGGTTAACCTCGTTATTGAAGGAGGTGAAACGGAACTCGACAAAACCATCATCGAGCATCTGTCTGATCCTTTGCTTCATATAATCAGAAATGCGATCGACCACGGAATCGAATCTGTGGCTCTAAGAGAGGCGAAAGGAAAAAATCCGGAAGGACAAATCAAGATTAGGGCTTATTACTCGGGAGCAGAAGTTCACATCGAGGTAAGTGATGACGGTAAGGGAATCGAACCCAGAGAGGTCTTGAATACAGCCATTGAACGCAAGATCATTCAACATCAAAGTCAGGTCAGTCCGGAAGAAGTACTTAAGCTTTTGTTTAAACCTGGATTCAGCACAAAGGAGGAGGTCTCAGAATACTCAGGACGCGGTGTTGGAATGGATGTAGTTCACCGAAAAATAAATGATCTAAGGGGAGATGTTGATATCTTTTCTGAGCCCGGACTTGGCACAAAAATACTCATTAAGCTTCCACTCACACTGACCATAATGGACGGAATGCTTACTGAGGTTGAAGAAACCAAGTACATTGTCCCAATTTCCTCCGTAAGAAAGATATTTGAAATCAATCTCGACGAATTGAAGAATTCATTTAATAACCTGGTTACGCTTGATGGTAAGCAATATCCTTTTCTATTGCTTGCCAAAGAATTTGAAGGCAAACTATCTACCCAAGCTGTTCTACAATTAATCCTGGTTGAGTATGAAGAAGTTAGAATGGGTTTGGTGGTGGATCGAGTCGTAGGTG
Organism: uncultured Porphyromonadaceae bacterium; assembly: GCA_964444375.1. Lineage (GTDB taxonomy): Bacteria > Bacteroidota > Bacteroidia > Bacteroidales > UBA12481 > JABHCC01. The sequence goes on from CAYUGX010000271.1 coordinate 6,532, forward strand.
AACGTCAGGTTGTATTGAAACCACTTGGGGCGAGTCTGAAAAGCAACAAACTCTTTTCTGGCGGCAGCATTCTCGGAGATGGTGAGATAGCGCTGGTGCTTGACACCAACAAATTGATTAAAGAATTTACCCGTTCTTCAAAAAGCCAAAATAATGATGAATAATTCCCATCTGAAATTTATATTGAAAAAGGAGAGCTTCGCGATATCTGTTTCACAGGTATTAAAAATTCTCGAATTC
>CAYUGX010000272.1:0-6743 GCA_964444375.1 uncultured Porphyromonadaceae bacterium
TTGGAATGCTAGTGGATGATGCCATTGTGCTATTGGAGAATATTTCAAAGCACATTGATCGTGGAGCCAGTCCCAGAGAAGCGTCAATTTACGCCACCAATGAAGTATGGCTAGCAGTTATTGTGACAACACTCACTATCGTGGCTGTGTTCTTCCCAATGACCCTCGTGGGTGGAATGACCGGTGTGATGTTCAGGCAGCTAGGTTGGATTGTTTCAATCACGGTCACCACCTCAACCGTAACGGCTATTTCACTGACACCTATGTTGAGTTCTAAATTGCTCAAGTTGCGTACTGATAAAAAACCAGGATTATATGAGAAACGAATTATTCCATTGTTTGACCGGCTGGATAACTGGTATGGCGGTCTATTGTCTTGGAGTTTGCGGCATAAGCTTTTTATTACCCTAACTGCCCTGCTTATCTTTGTCGGATCCATATTGCTTGTTCCTAAACTGGGCACTGATTTCATGCCCGAATCGGATGAAAGCAGTTTCTCGATGGCGATTGAATTGCAAACGGGTACCCGGGTTGAGAAAACCATTGATGTAGCTCGGCGGATTGATGCTTTCCTGGAGGAGATCCCAGAGGTTGAATTAATTTCAACTTCAGCAGGTAGTGATGATCAGGGAGGATTCTTGTCTATTTTCCAGTCAACAGGATCAAATATCATTAATTACCGCGTAAGCCTCAGTCCGTTGTTGGAACGTGAACGCTCGGTATGGGAGATCGCAGAAACGGTCAGAGGACATTTGGACGCTTATCCTGAAATTGCCAAATACAATGTAATAACGGGAGGCAACATGATGATGACCAGTGCGGTCGATATTGAAATTTATGGCTACGATCTGCAAACAACAACTCGGGTTGCTGATGACATTGCCGAAAAGGTCAAGTTGATCCATGGAGCCAGAAACGTTGAGGTGAGTCGCGAAAAGTCAAAGCCTGAATTGCGGGTTGAACTTGACCAGGAAAAGATGAGTGCTGTCGGTTTAAATACGGCTACTGTTTCTTTGGCATTGTATAACCGTGTTACCGGTTTAACAGCTACCCGGTTCAGAGAAGAGGGTAAGGAGTATGATGTGGTTGTTCGGCTGAAGCAGGAAGACCGGAATTCAATCACAGATATGGAGAATATCTCCATTCAGACGCCAAATGGCACCATGGTGAAACTGGGTGATATCGGACAAGTTAAAGAATTCTGGACACCACCGAATATCGAGCATAAAAGTCTTGAGCGGATTGTCAGAGTTTCAGCTACACCCCAGGGTGTATCCATGGGGGTAATGGCCTTAAACATGCAAAAAATTGTGGATGAGACTGAACTTCCTCCAGGTGTCATGGTTGAATTGGGTGGAGCTTTCCAGGATCAACAGGAAGGGTTCATGGATATTGCCCTTTTGATGCTCCTAAGTCTGGTACTGGTCTATCTGGTGATGGCCTCACAATTTGAATCCCTCAAGATGCCATTTATCATCATGTTCTCCATCCCATTTGCCTTTTCTGGTGCGATTCTGGCCTTGTTGATTACCGGTACTACGCTGAGTATGGTAGCAGCCTTGGGTGCGGTAATGCTAATAGGAATTGTGGTTAAGAATGCCATCGTACTGGTCGACTATATCAACCTGATGCGAGACAGGGGTTACAGCTTGAATGAGGCCATCGTGCTATCGGGTAAATCCAGGTTGCGGCCGGTACTCATGACGGCACTCACCACTATTCTGGCCATGATCCCACTGGCATTTAGTCAAGGCGAGGGGTCAGAAATGTGGAGCCCAATGGGTATTTCAGTGATCGGTGGATTGATCTTCTCAACAATAGTCACAATGATCATTGTTCCGGTAATCTACCGGATGTTTGCTGCACGTGGAGAACGCGACAAAAAAGTGAGGATCCGCAAAAAATTTGTCTTTATGGACCAATAAACCATTGAAATGAAAGCAGTTTTAATTATTCATAACCAATCACAGACTGAGCGAGTAGAATACATGCTAGACCGTCTGGAGATCAGAGGTTTTACCCGCTGGGAAGATGTGCAAGGACGGGGTTCACAAACGGGAGAGCCCCACCTGGGCACGCATACCTGGCCAGAAATGAATTCATCAGTGTTGTCGGTAGTGGAAAATGATCGCGTTGAGGATTTGCTCGACGGTGTCACCAAGCTCAATGCCATAAACGAGGAGGTTGGGGTTAGGGCTTTTGTCTGGGAAGTATTACAGTCAGTTTAAGGCCTTGGAAACCAGGGTATGAAGGCAGCCGTTTTACGAACGTAGTCGGCGTACCCTGGTTTATTTTTTTTCAAGCTTTTTTCAAGGAGACTGACACCGGATATCCGCAGCAATAAGAAAGTCATGATCAGTGATCCCAGGATTGCCAGGTAGTTCCCAGCGGAAACTGCGAAAAGGGCAAAACCCCACCACAGACAAGCGTCTCCAAAATAATTTGGGTGACGGGTGTATTTCCAAAAACCACTATCCAACACCTTCCCCTGGTTAGCTGGATTTGATTTAAATCGAGCCAATTGATAATCCCCACCAGCTTCGAAGACAAATCCAATGGTGAAGAGCAGTATGGCCATGTAATCGATCAGGCCCAGGCTTGCTGTGCTGTACATGGCACCTAGAATTGTCGATGAAACCAACCACATCAGTGTTCCTTGCAGTAAAAAGGTTTGAAAGAAGCTTACCCACCAATACCGGTGTTCACCATAGTCTTTCCTAAATTGCTGATAGCGAAAATCTTCAGCTTTTCCCCAATTTCGGATCGACAGATAGAAGAATAGTCTCAAAGACCAAATAGCCACCAGGCCTAAAACAACATAATTACGGGTAGTATGAGTTTCAAAGGCCCAGAAATAATAACCAGCGGCAACTAAAAAGCCAATGCCCCAGAAGGCATCGACGATGCTGGCATTCTTAATCAGAACACTGATTAGCCACAATAGTGTCATAAGGGTCATGATCACCGGAAAAGCATATAGAAATACCTCAAAAAAAGTCATGGCTTGTGTATTTATTCATACATAAAGGCAATCGAAGCTGCACCCAAACCGGCATTGGCTCCAATAACGGGTGAAATATTGACTACTGCCGTGGGGCTTTTGCCGGTTAACGCTGAAAGTGCATCGCTATACCACTGGGCTCCACCGGGATTGTTGGCGTGAAGCACTACATATTTCCAAACAGGCCGATCTCGGGTAATGTCTTTTACATGGTTCATGACCTTTTCCATATTTGCCTTTTGGCTGTATGTTTTGCCAAAAATCATAGACTTTCCATCAGGATCCATAGAGACAATTGGATTTACATTCATGAGTCGGGCAAGTAAACCTTTAAGCGGGGATACACGGCCTCCTTTAACCATGTATTTCAGTGTTTTGACACTAACAAAAATGCGAGAATCGGCAACCCAAGTTGTGGCTCTTTCGACTATTTGGTCAAAAGGCATGCCCTCTTCAATAGCCTCAGCTATACGAAGAACAGTCAAACCCATCCCGGCCGATACATTTTTAGAATCTATAACGGCGATGGGTTTGTTGAATTCTTTGCTTACTTGTTCTGCTGCTTTCACGCCTGAGAAATAGGTTCCACTAAATTTGTCTGTTAAATGGACCGAGATGATCGCATCATAGTGGGAAGCCAGATGTGCGTATAAATTTCTGAAAGCAGTTTCATTCACCTGGGCGGTTTTTGGGAAAGCAGGGTCGGTTTCAAGTCTACGATAAAATTGCTCAGGACGTATCGTCAGTCTGTCTAGATAATGATTCTCTCCAAAGAAAATATTTAGGGGTAAGAGATGGATCTGATAGGAATCAATCAGTTCATCAGGCAAATCACAGGCTGAATCGGTCACCAGAGCGATATTCCATTTGCGATTATACACTGCTTCGCTTTGACGCAGCATATCATCTACCTTTTGAAAGGTAATGGTGCCGAAGTTTTTCAGTTTATCGAACAAGGTTGCCGGGTGGTTGGTGTGGATATGAATCCGGCTTGTTTCTTTAGCTCCGGCAAGTACAACTGAATCTCCATGTTCATTCAGTTTTTTCGTCAGTTCTTCATGCTCAATAGTCACATTTTTAAGAATCGCTTCTGTGCAGAAGCGGAATTTGACCTCTTCGGGGATTGTTTCGTCATGACTCACAGCCAGATCAACCTGAGGCGCTGCCTGAAATAATTCTCTAATATTGTTTTGCTTGATGAAGTCGATCATGCCCTCGATGAAATAGAAAAATGCATTCGCTCCGGCATCCACAACATCGGCCTTTTCCAACACTTTAAGCTGAGTCTTTGTGTCAGCCAGTGCCTTCTCAAGTGTCTTTTTTGACTTGACAAATAGCTGGCTAAAGTCTTTGAAATGAGATCTATTTGTGTCGATAAACTCTGCCCATACACGGATAATAGTTAGCATGGTGCCTTCAACCGGGTCAGACACTGCCTTGTACACGTAATCAACAGAATTCTTGATGCTGGCGGCAAACTGATCAACAGTAATCTGAGGGTCGGCTGCAGTTTCTTTACTCACCCCATACAAAAACTGAGCGAAAATGATGCCTGAATTTCCGCGAGCACTCATCAGGGAAGATTCGGCGATCAGACCCATCATGGCCTTGTAGCTTCTTTCAGGTTTAAGTGTCTCAATCACTGACCTTACAGTAGCAGCCATATTGGTTCCGGTATCACCGTCTTTTACCGGGAAGACATTGATACTGTTCAGTCTTGCCTGATTCTCAATAATTTTTCGTGCGCCTGCCACGAACATATAATACAATCGGCGTCCGTCAATATCAGTGTAAAGGCTTGGTTCCATATTCATTAATTACACCAAAGCTATGGTTTTTGTTTTATTTACCTTTGGTGCAGAATCAATTTAAGCGACTATGAAGTATTTGATTTCTCTGTTTCTGGGCTGTCTGGTTTGTGGTGCATTTGCTCAAACTCCAGTAAAAAGCCACGTATACAGTCATCAACGGATGACCATAGTAACTAATCCCGCAAGAGGCGAAAATCCCTATCCAGCCTGGGGTGTTTTTCCCAAAAAGGACCAATCCGTTAGAAAGATTCTGATGCATCTAACCCTGGGTACTCCTGATTCATTATCCACGGCTCATTGGGATTATAAAGATCATGTAACCATCAGACGGGTAGGCGGAGTAAATGGGCAGTCGCTGGATCTTGAGATTGGTAGAATGTTGACCCCTTATGGGAGTATTTATAGTACGGGATGGGAATTTACCTGGACTGTTGATGTTACTGATTTTGCCTCCATATTAAGGGATTCTGTTGAGATTGAATACAATCACACCGGCTATGAACCCACCACGGTTGGATGGGCTTTAACCATTGATTTTGAGTATACCTTCGGCCCTCCTCACATACATCCACTGAGAATCGACAATATGTGGGTGGGGAGTTACAACTATGGCAATCCGGATAAACCCACTAGAGATGAATTAACCCCGATCACCTACACTCCCCTGGAGAAAAGTGTGATAAACCGACTTCGGATTCAACATACCGGCCATGGTATGGACCAACCCAAAGGTTGTAGCGAGTTTTGCAGCCGATGGAGGCGCATTTTATTTAATGGCGAAGTGATTCAAGACAAAGACTTGTGGAAGGAATGTGGAGACAATCCCTTGTATCCACAAGGTGGGACCTGGATCTTTGATCGGGCACTGTGGTGTCCGGGTGATTTGCAAACACCGGATATCCTGGATGTGTATCCGGTAGGTGGGGAAAATACTTTTGAAATAATGATGGAACCGTATACAGCAACTGCCAATATTCAGGCCAAAGAGGCAATAGCATCGTGTTTGATCCAATACGGGGCTCCTGTCAGCAGGCATGATGTTGAAATTGTGGATATTATTACACCTAATGGACGGCCCTTGTACAACCGGTCTAATCCGAAGTGCTTTGGCACACGAATCATCATCCGGAATTTGGGTAATAAACCGTTGAAATCTTTACTCATTGAATATGGAACAGAAGGATTTGGATGGAGAACATTCAAATGGGATGGCCATTTGCCCTATTATGGTAGTGAGGAGATCATTCTACCGGGGGTAATTGATTTTAAACCTGGAGAGAACCACTTCAGGGTTGAGCTCAAAAAACCAAATGGACGAAAGGATGCCTGGACTGGTGATAACAAGATGACTTCCACTTTTATTGGTCCCCGCTCATTGCCTGAGAATGTAATTGTTCAATACAAAACGAATAATCAACCTGAGGAAAACGAAGTATTCATTGTGAATGCCGAGGGTCTCAAGGTTTACACGAAATCACCCAACCAGGTCAAGCCCGATCAGGTCTATACCGATACTTTACATCTTGAAAAAGGGTTATATGAAATGTATTTGGTAGATACGGCCGGCCAGGGCCTGGAGTTTTGGTTTATGCGCGATCAGGGATACGGCTACCTCAGGATACTTGACATGGATGGAAATTTGTTGCACTTGTTCACTGCAGACTGTGGAGAGGGAGAGCATTTGGCCTTCCATACACAACCCGAGTTTATTTTTGACCCGGCTGATCGTATCTATGATTTTGCTTTGAACCCAAAAGTGGTGAAAGATGATTTCACGCTTGAAGTTTATGCAGGTCATGAGGTTGAACTTGAGGTGGTGCTGATGCACGAAGGTGTCGTGGTTGAAAAGCACAGTTATCCGAAAACCAAAGGGGGTACATTTAAATACAATATTTCTCACCTGCCGGATAATCGCTATATCGCCGAAATCT
>CAYUGX010000273.1:0-6711 GCA_964444375.1 uncultured Porphyromonadaceae bacterium
TGACCTCCATGTTGACCTCGATCCACTGAAATCTGCAACTGGTCATAAGCAAGTAAAAATCGTAACTGTAGATGATGTTCCGCAACATCTTCTTTCAAAAATGGTGCGGATTAATTGAATCAATCTGGTAGCTTCGATTGTTCTGGCCATTTAGTGTGTAATTTATAAGGCCGCTTTTGCTTTGTTTTGAAACAGAAAATCAGGGGAAAAGAAGGGGATGTGGAGCCTTGCTCCACATCCCCTTCTTTCAGGTAGTGTCCGCTCAGAAAAGGTCTTTTCTGGATGGATATGAAATACGAATTAAAATTCCTCATAATTTAGATGCCGTATGGACAGGTGTCTGCACAGAAACCGTAGCCGATGCATTTCTTATCATTAGAGACATATTCATAACCGACATCCAGGTCGAACAAACATTATCACATCGAAGTTCTGAATACCCTGCAAAAACCTTTTTAAACCTTGCTCCTGAACACCGTTACATCAGTCGTGAAAGGGCGTGGCTTACGCTTATCCTTGCCAAGTTCATCTGTCGGACAGAAATCTAAAACTTGAGTTTATTCTTCTCAAAATATTGCGGTTAGTTTTTCAGGAAGGTGTCAGTTCAAATCAAACCTTGTGATCCTGGGATATCAGGTCAGGTCAAAATTTTTACAGATAACTTGTTTCGGCTTCATTCTATACTCTTACAAAGTCAACTTCTCAATCAACCCTCCAAACAATACTTGCCTTTTAGGTGACGAAAAGGTTTCAAAATTAGTTTGTTTTCGTCACTTAATTAAATTCCTGTTTCACATATCATCTCCAATTATAGACTAATTTTACATGGAGGAATTATGCTGGCACAAAATTTAAACACAAAACAAGCAGCGAGTTATCTTAGCTCTATGGGTTGTCCGTTCAAGGCAGGAACTCTTGAAATAATGCGCACCCATGGACGTGGGCCTGAGTATAAACGCATTGGCCGAAGAGTATTTTACACTAAAGTAGCTTTAGATGCATTTCTCGAAGGGGAAACTGTAAAGACAGTTGACTCGATGGAGGGATGAGGATGGGAGCCAGAAAACACAATATAGGCGACAACATAAACGGTTGGAAGATTGCTGCGGGGCCTGAGCACATCGATGGCAGGGTAAAGTATCTATTTATCTGCCCTGATTGTGGTCATGAACTAGGAAAACGACTTACCTGCAATATCCAAAGACTAAAAACACCTTGTGCGTGTAAAGTGGGTCAGCGTGACCCAGAATCAACGCACAAATTTATAAAAGAAGATGAAGAATGTATCTCCATTTGTCATGTCGGATTAACAGAGTATTGGCATAAATTGACCAAAGAAAAAGGCATGAGTCAAAGGAAAGCTGCCAATATTATTTATGAGGCCATTTCTCAGAAAACCGATGGAAACAAACAACTGGAAGAGGAAGTAACTCCAGAGAAAATCCGAAATATTGGCAGAGTCAACACTGGTAAGAAGAAGAGTTTAAAAAATAATTCACCCTCCCACATCTTCCAAAAATCAAACAGATCACCAAGAGAATTAGTAGAAACAGTCAGGCAGGCACGTCAAACTATTGATCGAGCAATAAGGATCTTAGAAACTCTGGCAAAAAACAAGCAACTCAAATCTGATGAACCGTATCGGCGAATGGATGTTGAGATAACAGCTCTTTCAAGCCTTGTTAGTAGATATCTCCAAAGAGACTAAAGCACCCAATGAAAAAGCACATAAATAGAAGTGGTTACAATGTACTGATTAGCCACCAGCTAACACAGTTTATATCCTTAGGAATTTTGTAATGAGTGAGCAAAGAACTTGGATAACTAGGTCAATGATTAATTCCATAGCGTTCAGAAAACTTCCAGCATCTGCAACACAAATATTACTCCAACTTCTTCTTAAACGAGATTTCAAAAAACTACATAGCCCAAACAATAAACGGAAATCAGAATATGTCTGCACTAACTGTGAGGAATTAACACTTACATATAAAGAGTTGAATGCATTGGGATACCATAACCAGACAATTACGAGAGGATTCAGCTTCCTGTTTATACATGGATTCATTGAACACACACATCGTGGAGGAGCATTTAAAAAAGACAAATCTGTCTACAAGTTGTCTGATAAATGGAAGAAATGGAAGCCAGGTATGAACTTGGACACAAGAGAGAAGGCTATAAGGAAATCACGTTTTACAGGGTTCAAAAATCTCAACACTACAAATTGTGAGCCATACACACACTAAATCATGAGTGTGTGTGTATGAGCTGGATATGACTCACATATTGTTACCCTTCTCCTGCACAACGTGTTTGAAAATCGATGAAAATTCAAAAATTGCATCTCCAAGTAAGACTCACATTATGTAGTGTATTCCATGGAACTACCATGGAGTAGAGGAATAATCATCAATTAGAAACCACCAAGGAAACAAGGAAGTGTAGTGCTAGAATGCTCGTATTCCAGAGGGATATGGCCAAAGCTTAGAAGATGAAAATGCAATGTAAAATGATCGCTACCAGCACTGGCAAGCAATGTAAATATCAGGCTACGGATGGTACTGATTATTGTCGTCTTCATCTAAAGATAAAGAGGTTCGTCTTTGACAAGGAACAAAATGATAGATGGCGTGAATTTTGGAAAAATTCATTTGCTGAAGACCCTCTACCTTCAGGTGCAGAACAGATGGTCTGTGGGGCGAAAACGAGAAACGGGACCCCATGTATGAGACGTGATCTTTATCCTTCAGGTCGATGCCGTTTACATGGTGGTTTGTCAACTGGACCACGTACAGAGGAAGGTAAGAAAAAGGCATCTCTGAATTGGAAAAAAGATTCAGGGGTTAATCTCTTAACGAAGTCCATGAAAGGGATTAACTTCCCTATTTATTTCGATAAAAGGAGAATCTCCGATGGGTAGCATCGGTTCAGGAAATTGGTATAGGTGGAACAAAAAGGCGACAACAGAAAGCCAACATCGTATCGATATCCGTTGGCTGAAAAAACATGGCTACTTGACACCTGGAATCTCCCTCTCATTATCTTGGTCTTGTAACGGTGAGCAAACCGGCTCTATCGGTTTTGAGACAACAACAAAGGGGATAGTGCTAAATTATCGTCATCGAGCGCATGGTGGCGACTGGGAGCCCGTCAAGCAGGAAATATTATTTGACTCGACACCATGCTATTATGGAGGTCATCGTAAATGGTTTCTTTGTCCTCACTGCTGGAGAAGAGTAGCTATTCTTTATGGTGCTGGAAAATATTTTCTTTGTCGGCACTGCTACAATTTAACTTACTCTTGCCAGCAGGAATCACCGGCTTTTAGGTTGCTCAGCAAGGCTCAAAAAATAAGAAGACGACTTGGAGCAAGTGAGTGTACTGATGATCCAATTATAGACAAACCAAAGGGAATGCACTGGAAGACATTCAACCGATTAAAGCAGGCCGCATATCTTGCATCCGACCAATCATGGGGTTACATGGAAGAGAAATACGGTGCTAAGTTGATTGAACGCTATAGTGAAATAAGATTGCTTGAATAAATAAAGGTCATATGCAAGTAACTTTGGCTTAAGTACGAGACCGGATCTTCGAAGAAAAGCTAGACGTCGAGAACGCAACGCAAAAAAGCAACGCAAAACGCAACGGATGAATATGGGGGGTAAAAGTGCGCAATATGGTACATTCTGCAATGCCCTTTTCTAGCAGATACTTTGACTCATTATAAACCTAGGAACGCCATCAGAGACATACAAAAGGGAATGCATTGGAAGACATTTGAGCGCTTACTTAATCGCCCCTAGTTTTCTAGACACTTCTGATGTATATAAAATGATTACAGGAGGGTCTTTAATGAGTGGTAATGTTACTGTGAAGAATTCCTCAATAGTGTGATTTAATGATAGAGCCTAGAAGAAATAATAAGTCATTTCTTAGTCATGAAAAAACAGCTGCTTTGCCTTATGAGTTCTATGCAAAAACATATCGGACAAAGTCAGGAGAAGTAGAGATTGGGCAAACTGTTTTTAACCATTGTTTAATAGTGGGTCGAGTCGCCGAAGAATTAATGCGACGTCATGAAGTCATTTTATCACAAAAGATGTATCCTGAGGGCTCAGAATTAGTCGCGGCAAGTCATGATATCGGTAAGATAAGTCCTACCTTCCAGAAAAAGCTGTTAAAGGCTACTGGAATTTATAGTGATAACGATTACCCGATGCTGGCAAGGTTTAATACCGTCCTCGAACGAAACTGGACCGGCCATGCCGGGGTTTCCCAAGTTGCGCTTGAGGCGGCTGGAGTTGGCGATCTCATTTCTGATATAGGTGGCCAACATCATGGCTACAGTCCCCAGGTGTCCATGTACAGGGCGGACGCAGAAGTCTTTGGGGGGCAGTCATGGCAGGAGGCAAGGGAAAACCTGCTACGCAAACTGCGAAACAGCTTCGCAACTCCATGGCCAACAATAGAAAGAGTAGAACAGGCACGATTGCTTGCAGGGTTGACCACTGTTGCTGACTGGATAGGTTCAGGGGATATTTTTGATGACCCTACCATAGACTGGAAACCACTTGTCAGCATTGCTGTAGACCAGGCCGGGTTTGTACCTCCAGAGTATAAGCCAGGCTTGTCTTTCAGTAATGTCTTTGGTCAGGGATTCACTGCTTATCCTGTCCAGGAGAAGTTCATTCGGCAGGTGAGTGGCCCAGGAGTTTATATCCTTGAAGCACCAATGGGGATGGGTAAGACCGAAGCCGCGCTTTATGCAGCCTACCAACTCCTCTGCCAGCGGCAAGCAAGCGGCATCTACTTTGCCCTGCCTACCCAGCTAACATCCAACAAGATCTATCAACGATTCAATGCCTTTTTACGCACCATCCTAACCGAAGCATGTTCGCACCGACAGGCCCTGTTGCTGCATGGTAAGGCCTGGCTACAGGAAACGGAACTTGGAGGGGAGGGTAAGCCAGGTTTCTCATGGTTCAATAGCCGGAAGCGAGGCCTGCTGGCACCCTTCGGAGTTGGCACCCTAGATCAGGCCCTCATGTCGGCTATGAATGTCAAGCACGGGTTTGTCAGGGCATTCGGTCTGGCCGGTAAAGTAGTGATCCTCGACGAGGTGCACACCTATGACGCCTATACTGGAACGATCATAGATGCTCTAGTGGAATTACTGATCAAGCTCCACTGTTCGGTTATTATCCTGAGTGCCACCCTGAACCAGGAACGACGTCAGGAATTGCTTGGCACTGATCTGCGGGAAAGGGGTTTTCCTTTGATCTCCGCCAGAAGCGATATTGCAAAAACCGTTGAGACAGTTGTGCCTATTGAGGCCAATGAACATAGGAACTTTGCTGTCAATCTGTGCGACGATAATAATGCAGCCATGGTAGAAGCACTGGAGCGGGCTAAAAAGGGACAGCAGGTGATGTGGATTGAGAACACCGTAGCCGAAGCCCAAGATCGTTACCTAGACCTAGCCTCCCACTCCACCGAACTTGGTGTTGCCTGTGGGCTTATACACTCACGCTTCACGGTCGAAGACCGACAGAGGATCGAGGATCACTGGGTCAACCTGTTTGGCAAACCGGGTTGGCCTAAGCGTCGAGAAAAGGGACGTATCCTTGTCGGCACTCAGGTGCTGGAGCAGTCCCTGGATATTGATGCAGATTTTCTGGTGACCAGATTCTGTCCAACAGATATGCTGCTGCAGCGTATCGGTCGCTTGTGGCGCCACCCGGGAACCCCACGGCATTCAACCGCGACGCGGGAAGTATGGGTCTTAGCCCCTGGACTGGAAGAGGCGGTGGCTCGTCCCATCACATGTTTTGGCAATACGGCCTGGGTCTACAGTCCCTATGTCCTCTGTCGTAGCCTGGAGGTATGGCAGGGCTGTACTTTACTGACACTCCCGGCAGATATTCGGCAGTTTATCGAGGCCACATATAATACGCGGGAGGAAAGTGGCAAAATGGCAGACTGGTTCCATGAGCTTGAACATGGCAACCGTTACCGACTGGGCAGAAAGGCTCTGCGACAACTGGCCAGGATCACCCTGTCCAAGGGAGGCACCACACTGCCTGAGAGCAAGGCACAGACTCGTTACAGCGAAGAGGACCTCACCGAAGTGTTACTGCTGCAGGCAATGGTTCTAGATGCCGAGAACAGGACGACTTGTATTACCCTATTAAATGGCGAACAATTGCAACTGCCTTGGGATAGGATCAAGCTCAGTAAAACACAATGGCGCAGATTGAGTGCCAGACTGACAGGGGAGATGGTCAATGTTCGCTACCACCACGCCCCGTTGCCACTCCCACTGGATACCTTGCAGAAACATGGTCTGCACCACTGTTTTTATCTTGGCAATCCGGAACAGAGTGAGGCCCTATTGCGTCTAGCCCTGGTGGATAAAGCTGAGGGGCTGCACGGTTTGCATGGGGCACCGCTGAATGACAATTACATACTCCAGTACCGGGATGATATTGGTTATCTGGTGAACAATAAAGAAGAGGAGTAGAGGTAATGGAAAACCGATTCAACCTTGTTGATGAAACCTGGATTCCCGTTGCCGATGTAGGCCGGGTAAGCTTGAAACAGATCTTTTCTCAGCCGGAATACCGGGCTTTGGGCGGCAATCCCGTGGAAAAGATTGCTCTGTTGAAACTGCTGCTTGCTATTGGCCAAGCAGCTACAGATATGCCA
>CAYUGX010000274.1:0-6659 GCA_964444375.1 uncultured Porphyromonadaceae bacterium
TGTCCATGATCTCCTTGGTGGTATAAATGGCACACTTAAAACGAAGCGCCAATGCTACGGCGTCAGAAGTACGAGAATCGATCACAACAATGTCTTCACCATTGAAAAAGAACAGTTCTGAGTAAAATATGCCTTCTTCAAGCTTACTAATAACAACCTCCTTCAAGGTGATATGAAATGATTTCGCGAAGCTGCGAAACAAGTCATGCGTCAGTGGCCTGGGTGGATTCAATTCTTCTAAGTGCAATGCAATAGCCTGTGCTTCAAAAGCCCCAATCATAATCGGTATTCTCCTCTCTCCTTTTTCCTCGGCAAGCACCAAAGCGTAGCTGCCCGTCTGTGTTTGACTGTAGGTCAATCCTAAAATCCGTAGCTTTATCCGGTCACTCATCGCAAGCGTATTACTGTAAAAGTATTAAAAAAAAATACTGAGAATTGATTAGTTAAAAAATGTTTTCCAATGATCAGCCTAAAAATAAACAACCCAATACGTTGTATAATAGGAATATCTTTTCTAATTTTGCACTCCCAAGTAAAATAGATCAAATAGACGAAAATGTACGCAATAGTAGAAATAGCCGGTCAACAGTTCAAAGTGGAGAAGGATCAGAAGGTTTTTGTTCATCGCCTGGATCAGGAAGAAGGTGCTCAGGTAGATTTTGAAAAAGTATTGTTGCTTGATGATAACGGCAAGGTAAAAGTTGGTACACCAACCGTTAAAGGCGTTAAGGTTTCTTGCCAAGTAGTAAATCACTTGAGAGGTGATAAAGTAATGGTCTTTAAAAAGAAACGCAGAAAAGGCTATCAGACATTGAATGGGCACCGTCAGGATTTGACCCAAATTCAAATTAATGACATTGTGTTAGGTTAACAAAAAGAGATTGAAAAATGGCACACAAAAAAGGAGCAGGTAGTTCAAGAAACGGTCGCGAATCAGAAAGTAAACGACTGGGCGTAAAGAAATATGGTGGTCAAATCATCAAGGCTGGAAACATCATCGTTCGCCAGCGTGGCACTCAACATCATCCCGACAAAAACGTGGGAATGGGTAAAGACCACACCCTATTTGCCTTAATCGATGGCAAGGTGGTATTCAGTAAAAAGCAAAATAACCGCTCATATGTTTCAATTGAGCCGGTAGCTGCTGAAAAGTAGTTCTGCATCAAAAGACATTAGCTCCTGTCTTATCCTCCGCTTTCCGGGGTTTAATTCAGGAGTTTTTTTATTTTTAACCCTTCCAAAATACCAGCTACATGTTATCATTAAAACACCTGCTCGAAAAAAAGGATACTGTCATAAATGCCCTGAAGATCAAAAATTTCGATGCCGCTCAGGTGGTTGATCAGATTTTAGCTTTGGATGCTGAAAGAAGAGAGATCCAGCACCAGATGGATACCGAACTGGCCAACCTGAATGCCCTTTCAAAACAAATCGGTCAGCTTTTCAAGGCAGGTAAACGAGATGATGCTGATGAGGCAAAAAAACAAACAACGGCTCTCAAAGCAAATGCTGCCCTACTAAAAGAGAAACACCACGAAATCGATAAAGCTCTGAATGAATTGCTGGTTCAGATTCCGAATATACCACACGAATCTGTGCCCCCTGGTAAGAGTGAGGAAGACAATGAAATCGTCAAAGAATCTGAACTGAATCTTAAATCTGATGCTGGGTTGAAACCCCATTGGGAACTGGCCGATGATTATAAACTAATCGATTTTGAACTCGGTGTAAAACTGACAGGAGCAGGTTTTCCGGTATACAAGAGGCAAGGTGCAAAACTGCAACGAGCTTTAATAAACTATTTCCTTGACATGGGAAATCAAGCTGGTTATGAAGAAGTACTTCCTCCCATTGTGGTGAACGAAGATTCAGGATTTGGCACAGGCCAACTGCCTGACAAGGAAGGTCAGATGTATCATGTCACCGGGGATAATTTGTATTTGATCCCTACAGCTGAAGTCCCGGTCACTAACATGTACCGAGATGTCATTGTTAATCCAGCTGATTTCCCCATACGAAATATGGCCTATACACCCTGTTTCAGAAGAGAAGCAGGATCCTGGGGCAGCCATGTCAGGGGCTTAAATAGATTGCATCAGTTTGATAAGGTTGAGATCGTGCAGATCAGTCATCCTGACAAATCTTATCAGGCCCTTCAAGAGATGGTCGATTATGTAGAACAATTGGTTCAAAGCCTTGAATTACCCTATCGAATTTTGCGGTTATGTGGAGGGGATATTAGTTTTACTTCGGCTCTGACTTTTGATTTCGAAGTTTTTTCTGCTGGACAAAAACGGTGGTTAGAAGTCAGCTCAGTTTCAAATTTTGTCGACTTTCAGGCTAATCGACTCAAAGTCAGATTTTAAGACAGCAAAACCAAAAAGAACAAACTAGCCCATACCTTAAATGGCAGTGCCCTGGCTTTGCCACGCATTGTGGCTGCCCTTATTGAGAACAATCAGGAATCAAACTACATCAATATTCCTAAAGTTTTGCATAAATACACTGGATTTGACCGCATTGAAAAGCCATAGACGAAAATGGATTGCTGTCGCTGTTTTCCTGCTTGGCAGTACCTGCTTATTCAGTCAACAGACCAACTCAAGACTGGCCTTTCAGTACTACAATGATCAGGAGTGGGAAAAGGCAGCGCCCCTTTTCCAGGAAATGTATAAAAACAGTCAAGCCAAGCCTTATTTGAACTACTACGTCAGGTGCCTGATAGAGCTTGAAGAATTTGACCAGGCTGAAAGAGAACTAAAGCGCGTACTACGAAAGAAAAACGACGTCACCATAAATATTGATCTTGCGCATTTGTATGAGCTTTCTGGTAGGCAAAAGCTGGCTGATCAGCACTTAGAAAAACCCTTCTCCAATTTTCCCAGAACAACATCTGCAGTTAAGGTCCTGGGTAATAGCTATATTACCTATGGTAAATACGAATTCGCCTTGCGGTGCTATGAGATCGGAAGAGCCGTTTTAAACCAGCCAGATGAATTCCACATGGACCTAGCCAGCATCTACAGCCTCATGAGACGCCATGATAAAATGGTTGATGAATATCTGGCTCTTTTGCTTACTCAACCCCGGTATTTAAGAAGCGTCCAAAACCAGTTGCAGTCAGCACTAACCCATGATATTGATGGGGTACTTATCGATCTGGTTCACCAGAAAACCTTGAGCTATTTACAACAATTTCCTGGTCTCGATATCTTTACTGAGATGCTAATCTGGGTTTCTTTGCAAAAAAGTGATTACAATGAAGCTGTAGCCCAGGCCATGGCCCTAGATTTCAGAAACCGGGAAACGGGTAGCCGACTGCTTGAACTGGCTCGACTGGCTCGTGAGTCAGAAGAGTTCGAAGCTGCAATTACAGCTTATCAGTTCATCATTGACAAAGGGCCGCCACAGAATGAAGTCACTCCGACACCCATGCGTGCTGCACAAACCCCGCTAGAAATGGCTTTGACTGAGAAAGTCCAAACTCAACTTCAGCAGCTTGAACACAATCGGGAGACTTCGGTTTCTGCCTATCAAGAGCTGGCAGATCTGATCAATTCAACAGGTGACCAATTGAGGTCCAATACGCTTAAAGCTGCATTGATGAAAGATTTGGCCTATATTCAAACATATTACCTATACCAGTATGAGATGGCTCTTATTCAACTGGACTCCGCTCTGAATCTCCCTGGCATCAATCCAGTCTTTAAAGCCGATTGTTTGCTTGCAAAAGGCAATACGCTCCTTATTTCAGGTGACCCCTGGAGTGCTACATTTGTCTACGCCAGAGTGGAAAAAGAAAATACGCAAAACCCAACGGGTTCCTTGGCTAAATTCAGGAAAGCGCAACTCGCCTATTTCACGGGTGATTTTCGTTGGGCTTTATCCCAACTTGATGTATTAAAAGGCAGTTCATCAAAACTGATCGCTAATGATGCCTTTGAATTGGCGCTGCTGATTAGAGAAAATCAGGAACCTGGTGACAGCCTGGGAACAGCGCTGAAAACCCTTGCACGAGCTGAATACCTGGCCTTTCAAAAAAAACCTGATCAGTGCATGCTTACCCTAGATTCATTGATCCAAGACGAAAACGCCTCGTGGGTGAGAGATGATGCACTCTTTAAAAAGGCTGAACTCCTGCTTGAAGGGGGGCAAGTTGCTCAGGCAATTGCACTGCTCAATGAGGTCAGTCAAACCTATCGCTACGATATCTGGGGACACAAAGCATTATATAAACTCGGAGAGGAGTACTTTAACAAACAAGACTACGAAGAAGCGCAAAGATACTATCAAGAAATCAAACAAGAATTTCCCAATAGTTTTTATCATCTTGATGCCCGCAACAGAATAAGAGAAATCAGGCAATTGACCCAAGGGGATCAGCTCAATAATGAAAACAAGTAAAATTTATGGGCTGGCATTGATCGCCATACTCATGTGGTCAACGGCTGGTACAGCTTTCAAACTGGCTCTCGAAACGCTGTCTTTTAGTCAGCTGCTGCTCATTGCTTCCCATACAGCTTGGATTATCTTGTTGATATATGCGATAATCACCCAGCAAAAAATTCGTATAAAGCCATTCTCGCTACTTGCAAAATCCGCTATAGGTGGGTTTTTGAATCCCTTTCTATATTACCTGATCCTTCTCAAGGCCTATTCGCTTTTGCCAGCCCAAATTGCTCAACCACTCAACTATACCTGGCCAATCATGCTGGTGATTCTCTCTGTGCCTTTCTTAAAGCAAAAACTATCACTGGGCGATTTATCGGGTATCTTAATCAGCTTCATCGGTGTATTAATAATCAGTTCGCAAGGTCAAAATCCCTTTAAAAATGGAATCCCTTCTGTTCTTGGAGTTGCACTTGCAGCTGGAAGTTCGATAATCTGGGCGAGCTTCTGGATTGTCAATGTCAAAGACAAACGTCCTGAGCTTGAGAAATTGCTCCTTAACTTCATGTTTGGCGCCCTGTTTACAACTATCTATGTGGTGTTTTTTGACCAATTCCCCCTGCCTGATACGGGGTGGATTCCGGCTGTGTATGTTGGAACAACTGAAATGGCTATAGCTTTTATTTGCTGGCTAGTGGCCCTGGAGAACACAAAAAACAATGCCCGGATCAGCAATCTCGTTTTTATCTCACCCTTTTTAGCCCTTGTTTTTATACATTTAATCCTCAAAGAGCAAATCTATTTTACAACACCTTTGGGTCTTGTATTCATTATTGGAGGAATATTTTTGCAGCAATTACTAGCTCAGAGCGGAAAACTAAATGGGAAAAGACAATAAGATAATTCTCGGCATTGATCCAGGAACCGTGGTGATGGGCTATGGTTTGATTCAAATTCATGGAAAAGAAGCCAGTATGATAACTATGGGAATCATTCAACTGCACAAATTCTCAGACCATTACCAGCGCTTAGGCATGATCTACCAACGTGTGGATGGAATCATAAAAGAATATTGCCCGGATGAGGTAGCTGTTGAAGCACCTTTTTATGGTAAAAACGTACAATCGATGCTTAAACTGGGTCGTGCTCAGGGTGCGGCATTAGCCCCAGCGATTAATGCAGGCTTGCCTGTATACGAATATGCACCCAGAAAGATCAAACAAGCCATTACAGGCAATGGAAACGCTTCAAAAGAACAAGTTGCTCATATGATCTTCAACATTCTCAAAGTAGCTGAGAAACCCACCCATTTGGATGCTACAGATGGTATAGCCGCAGCACTATGCCACTTCTATCAAATGCAAAACCCACTGATCGAAAAAGGCTATAAAAACTGGAAAGAATTCATTAAAAAGAATCCCGACCGGATTAGCTAATACGATTTCGGATTCTTTTTGCTATTCTTTCAAATTCTTCACCCGACAGCTTCAGTTTTGGCTTGCTGAAATCAATGTCATAAATACCATTGATGGGTACCAAGTGAATGTGTGCATGTGGTACCTCTAAGCCTAAAACGGCAATACCGATACGTTCGCATGAAACAACTTGCTCAATTGCCTTGGCTATTTGCTTTGAAAAGACCATCATCCTTGCCAACTCATCGTCAGACAGATCAAAAATATAATCCTCTTCACGCTTAGGTATGACCAGGGTATGACCCTGGTTCAATGGATTGATATCCAAAAAGGCAAGAAAATGCTCATCCTCGGCTATGCGGTAGCACGGAATATCACCACTAACAATCTTAGAGAATATACTGGGCATATTTTATGACTATAAACTATTCAAATCCTGTGGTCGTAAAACTCCAAACCACTTCACAACCTTTTCTCCAATATTGGGGGCATTGATATGGAAAATATAAACACCAGAAGAAACTGGAATACCATACCTGTTCTTGATGTCCCATTCAAGAAAAGTCTGTTTACTATCTTTTGTCATTCGTCGAATCAAATTACCGTTAAGCGTATAGATTGAAACAGTACAGGTCTGAGGTAAATTAGTAATCTTCACCATATTGGATAGCTGATTCAGCTCGTAGCTTGAAAATCCATAATATGGATTCGGTACTACCCGGATCAGATCCAGAGCTGCAACAGCTGTCTCAGTATGATTCCTCAAGGTCGCAATCTCAGCCGTATTGAACTCATACATCGGCTTGTTCAGGTTCTCTGTCAGTGAATCGGGCTTGGCCAGATTCAAGACATCAA
>CAYUGX010000275.1:0-6651 GCA_964444375.1 uncultured Porphyromonadaceae bacterium
AAACAGGGTATTAGGAGTAATCGATAGCTTATACTATACCATTGCCCGCGAAATACCAAGAGATATTGAACGATGGACTGGTATGACCACCCGAGGAGGTTCTGGATGTTCAACGATCTCTTCTTTAGCGCAATGGAATGATCATGTCGAGAATATGCGTGAGTTTGCCAGAAAAAGACCCGATGTCATACGAGATCAATTACTGAGTCAGTATGAACTTGACGGGATGGTTAATCTCAATTTGAGAGCTGATAATGGTCGGATCATGATAAATGGAATGGAAAATGCTGGTGGTGGATCGTATTTCAAGAATATCCCCATTCGTCTGACTGCTGTTCCGAATCCTGGATATCAGTTTGTGGAATGGGTTGGATTGTCAAAGAATCCAGAAATTGAATTGTCATTGCTTGAGGAGACAAGTCTGGTAGCTGTATTTCAGCCCGATGGTTTATCAATACTTCCCAATAGAATTGATGGCCATGTTCGACTGAAGTCTAGTGAATCACCCTATGTGCTGTCTGGGGATTTAATAGTCCCTGAGGGATCTTCATTGTATGTCGAAGCTGGAACTGAACTCATGCTATCTGGATCGGCAAGCATTTACGTTTACGGTACGGTTCAATTTGATGGAAGTCAGGAAGCACCAGTATCACTTCGATGTATTGATCCAAATCAGAGATGGGGAGCGCTATGCCTCATACAAGCAGATGAACAATCATTTATTAATTATGTCGAGATTGAACAGGCATCGCTGGCTACCATGGATCCGGTTCTGCTAAAAGCTAATGTTAACCTGATTGAAACCAACCTATCTACAACGGGTTTGAAAATAATGGACGCACCAAAAAATGCCGTGTTCATTCATCGGGGCAGGGTGCAAATACATAAGCCTATTTTGCAAACGATTGGGGTAGGCGACTACATAAACGCCTTGCATGCTGAGCACGTACTAATTAGCGATGGCTACTTTCTGGGTAATGATGCTGAAGATACCGATGCCATTGACCTGGATGAAGTTGCAGGGGCTGACATTCAAACATGTTTATTCCAAAACTTCTTTGGCCCTAACAGTGATGGGATTGATGTAGGGAATTCAGATCATGTGCAGATTTCTAACAATATCTTCTCTGAGATTTCTGATAAAGCAATATCAATTGGAAAAGGATCAATAGTTTCAACCAGAGGAAATATATTCTCCAATTGCAACTCTGGTGTCGGTGTGAAAGACCTGGGATCAACTGTTATGATAGATAGAAGTACATTCTACAACAATGCTAAAGGGATTGACTGTTTTGAAAAAGAGGTTGGCCGGGGCGGCGGAACAGCTCTGGTGAGTAATACTTTATTTGCAGGAAAACGACAATTGTCGCTCAGGATTACTATTCAAATCTGCAGATCAGCTATTGTTTTTCAGAATCTGATCCTCTGCCTGGAGCCCAAAATCGTGTAGGAAACGCAGATTTGTTGTCTCCCGAAACAGGAAACTTTAATCTCAAAACCAATTCATTGTGCCGCGATGCCGGTAATCCAGATCATGAAAGGGATCCAGATGGTTCTCGCCCTGATATCGGTGCGAAATATGTGTTTACCGGCACAGTTCAAGATCTGTATATAAATGAAATTCAGGTGTTTGATGATTATCTCTGGTTTGAGTTGTATAATGCCGGACCAACAGAAATCGCAATAGATGATCTGATGATTTATACAGATCCGTTATTGCTAAACGGTGTTATGTTGACTGATATACTGAAATCATCAGCGAATCTGGCGCCTGGAGAATACAAAACCTATGAGATAGATTATCAGAATATTCTGGGGTTGGAGCCAATTATTCGCTTGGAATTGATTCAGTTACATGCCGACCAAAAAAACTCGGTAAGCTACCTGCAGAGTTACCCGATTGAGGCAGGCTATTCTTATGGTTGTTATCCAAACGGATCCTATAATTATCACTATTTCAGGATACCCTCACCAGGTTATGAGAATGTCAGGCCCGAATCACTTGCTGGAAAACTATTTATAAATGAGATCTTAGCCAAAAACACAACAGGACTCACTGATCAGGAGGGAGAGACCGATGACTGGATTGAACTCTATAATGCTGGACCAGGTTCAGTGAACGTAGCTGGTCTTTACCTATCGGATGATAAAACGGTGAAATGGAAAATCCCTGGTGGACGTCAGTCATTGACCCATCTCGAAGAAGGTGATTTTTTGATCCTGTGGGCTGATGGAGATATTGAGCAAGGTTTTAATCATCTAAACTTTAGATTGTCAGGTAATGGTGAACAGCTTCATTTGTTTCAGTACCTCTATCCAGATACCCTGATGATTGACTCGCTTAGCTATGCTGTGCAAGAAGATGATATCAGCTTTGGCCGATACCCTGATGGGTCTTCAGAATGGCGGGCGATGAGCCATGTAACCCCTGGAAGCTCGAATGTTTACATGACGATAGATGAACCAGGTTATAGCTTTACCGTTGCCATATTTCCAAACCCGGCAACTGATTACCTGAATGTACGTATAACGGGTGATCCTGGCTATCAGAGTCGGCTTGAAATTATCGATCTGAATGGCCGAATCTTATTTGCACAGGGAATACGGGAATTCATGTCACTGCCCCGCCTTGATGTCAGCCGTTATCCAAAAGGGCTGTACTTCGTTAGAATTAATTCAAAAAGTCGGGTAGTAAATAAACGAATAGTCATCAATTAGGGCCTCAATGATAGATTTGAGATCAGATACAGTAACACAGCCGACTCCTGCAATGCTCAATGCCATGCTCAATGCACAGGTTGGTGATGATGTTTTGGGTGATGATCCTACTGTGCTGGCTCTGCAAGAGAAAGCAGCTGGAATGTTTGGTATGGAAGCTGCTTTATTCTGCCCATCGGGTACCATGACCAATCAGATCGCCATCAAGGTGCATACCCAGCCCGGAGATGAAGTGATTTGCCACAAAGATTCACATGTGTACTATTACGAAGGGGGTGGCATGATGCGAAATTCAGGTGTGTCAGTATGTTTGCTCGACGGTGATCGGGGTTTGATCAATCCAAATGATATTGAGCCGCATATTAATCCAGACGATGATCACCGGCCAATAACGCGATTGGTGAGTTTGGAAAACACGACTAACAGGGGTGGTGGCGCTTGTTATTCTTTCGAAGATATCAAGTCAATTTCTACTTCTTGCCAGAAAAATGGGCTGGCCCTTCATCTTGATGGAGCCCGGCTTTTCAATGCCCTGGTTGAATCTGATCTGACTCCCCGAGACTATGGTCAGATATTCGACTCCATTTCCATCTGCCTGTCGAAGGGTCTGGGTGCTCCGGTAGGATCTTTGTTGTTGGGAAACAAATCATTTATCCGGCAGGGGAAAAGAATAAGAAAGGCCTGGGGAGGAGCTATGCGACAGGCTGGTTATCTTGCCGCTGCCGGAATATATGCCTTGGAGAATCATGTCGATCGACTAAAAGTTGATAATCAGAAAGCAAAAATCCTTGAAGAAAGATTAGGTGCAGCTTCATATGTTGAATCAGTAGTTCCAGTTGAGTCCAACATAGTTATTGTCAATCTGCGACAGAATCTGAATGCTATGGAACTGGTCAATCAACTGGCACAAAATGAATTGAATTGTATAGCTATTGGACCTCATCAAATCAGAATGGTTACTCACCTGGGAATAACAGAGGAGGTATTGAATAGGGCTGCCCAAGTTATTGATGACCTTTTGAATTAATTCCAGAATCTTGAACAATAGCTATCGTGTGTAGCTATAGTTTGCAGCCACATAATCGATGTTATCCTTAATAAACTGTTGATTACTAGCGTGTGTATGAAAAATCAAATTCAATTTCCTTGAAGATCTCATTAATCAGCTCTGGTAAAGCCTTCTCTTTAAAATGCTCATACATGTCTCTATCCATGGTCATCACAAATGTTAAGGTCACATAAAAGGTGTTTTTAAGGTCAGCTTCTTCATCACAACCTGATGAAGGGCATACAACAGTATTTGGTTCAGTTTTATAAAAACCCAATAAATCTTTCTTGTCTCCGAAACCTCGCGTTGCGTCATCATAAGGAGCTTTCTTATCAAGGTCATCGCACTTGTGATAAAATGGATCAATGGTCATGCCCCAATACATCTGATCAGAATAACCATCGATGAAACTACTATTCAATTTGCACTTAGCCTGATAAGTTATGGTGTGTGGGTTTACGCATACAGAAATAGCGTAATTAGTATATTCCATGCTTATCTGATATTTGTCAGGAGATGGAAAACTAGCTTCCAAAACGAAGAAATCTCTCCAATCCAGATCATCAACACTCATCGGAAAGGTATGGCCAGATGAAGCACTATAATCTACTGTGCAGGGTTCATTATCCCAAAAGATATTTAAACTATCATCGCAACTGAAAATGCAGGTAATAAGACAGATTAAAGCTATTTGATGCCATTTCATGAATGCAGAGTTTTAGGTTATTACTACTTTTATACGAAAGCCCGAATCTTTAGTTACTTAAACTTTCAGTTAATTATGTCTAAAGAAAAAGAACCCTATTATCCTACCGGATGTGATCCTGAAGAAGGTTGTCAATCCTTACCAGCCGGTATCGACCGGCGTGATTTTTTGAAAGCTTCAGCGCTTGGAGCAGCATTTGCTATGGTGCCCGGGATGCCAGTTTTTGCAGGACCTTTTAATGAGAATGACTACTTAAAACACATACCGGCCGATAAAAAACTGGATCCAGAATGGGTGAAATCATTGTTTGTACGGGGTGAAAAAGAAAAATACAGTGATCCTGTTGCCCTTTCTCACATTGGCATGCCAGTGGGTGGTTTATTTGCAGGTACGGTGTATTTGTCTGGTGATGGCCGGCTTTGGTTATGGGATATTTTTAACAAAGATCAAGAGGGAATCCGACCTAAAACGATCGATTACAATGGGCAAACTGTTCGCACCCGTGATGGATCGAATTATGTTGAGCCGGCTGAGTTCTATTCTCCTTTTCAGACGGGTTTTGAATTGTTGGTAAATGATGAGGTGTGGCCCCTAAATAGAGAAACTTTTGAATTCGTTGAGTTTACAGGTTTTTACCCGATGGCCCGTGTACGTTACACTGATCCGGGCTGTCCGGTAGAAGTATACTTGGAGGCTTTCTCACCTTTTATTCCTGGCCGGGTAGATGATTCCTCATTGCCGGCAACCATAATGAGTTTCAGACTGGTTAATAAGTCGAATCTGGAATTATCTTGTACAGTTCGTGGCTTTGTTGAGAACCCTGTGTGTATCGATTCAGCAGACGAGCATGGGGGTCGGAGGTTGAACCGGATTATTCACAAAAAGCGGATTACTGCACTCCATTGTGAAGCGATTACATCGAAAATTAATACTAGATCAAAACGTAAAGATATACTATTCGATGATTTCGAACGATCGACCTATTCACCTTGGACAGTTAGTGGGAAGGCCTTTGGAAGCGGTCCGGTTGATCAAGATGAAGTGCCCGACTACCAGGGGAATCTGAATATACAGGGAGATCGAGCGGTTAACAGTCATTCAGCTGCTCCGGGTTCAGATGTTGGTGAAAAAGATGCCCAAATTGGCAAACTAGTTAGTCCTGAGTTTACCCTATCAAGAAAATACATCACCTGTTATATTGGGGGTGGTGCCCACAGTGGCAAAACTTGTTTGCAAGTAATTGTCGAAGGGGAGCTCGTCGCCTCTTTAACTGGGAGAAATGCCAATGGTATGGAGTTGTCTGGCATTAATGTAGCCAAATGGGAAGGCAAAACAGCACACCTTGAACTGATCGATGAGGTGAGTGGTGGATGGGGAAATATCGGTCTCGATCATATCGTATTTACTGATGCAGCTCCGGCAAGCAAACCATTGGATGAACTACGTGATTTTGGTAGTTTCTGTCTGGCCTCGCTGAATACGAAAAAGGATAAGGGCTCAGCCCATGAAGACCATGTTGAATTGGCAAGATCCAAATCGGTTAAGCTAAGCGATCCATTAATGGGCGAAGTAAAATCTACGGTAGAATTGCATCCGGGAGGAGAAAATTATACTGATTTTGCACTGAGTTGGTATTTCCCGAATTTCTATGGGCGTGATTTCGGAGGGGTGAAGGTAGGACATCACTATGCCGGCCGGTTCAAGTCGGCGTTTGATGTGGCCAACTATATCGCTCGCAATAAAGACCATCTATTGGGAACAACTCGTAAATGGGTAGACACCTGGTATGATTCATCTTTACCCTATTGGCTTTTAGACCGAACTATGGCCAACACCAGTACACTGGCTACAACGACCTGTTACCGACATCGGGATGGACGCTTTTGGGCCTGGGAAGGTATTGGTTGCTGTACCGGGACTTGTACCCATGTATGGCACTATGCACAGGCTGTAGGACGTCTTTTCCCAGAGATTGAACGAGATCAGCGAGAACGGGTTGATTTTGGCATGGCATTGAAAGATAATGGCGAAATCGGATACCGGACATTGTTAGATAGCTCGATGGGGCCTGCCTATGACGGTCAGTGTGGTAGAATTATTGGTGCGTATCGAGAACACCAGATGTGCAAAGACGATCGATTTTTACAGAAAAACTGGCCGAGTATTAAAAAGGCCATTC
>CAYUGX010000276.1:0-6636 GCA_964444375.1 uncultured Porphyromonadaceae bacterium
TTTGTGCCTAAATTTATCGGTCCAAAACGGTCAACGTATTTCAGTCGAGGACAGTTTTCAGCAACTAATTTTTCGCCTCTCGCCTCTCGCCTCTCGCCTTTCGCCTTTCGCCTTTATACTAGGACAATCTCATGCTTTTAATGTTTCAACCTCAGGAAGCTCCATCGTGTGTTTGTAGCCTATTTCAAAGAGCTCATCGGCCTTCTTGTTGGTGAGGATATCATATTTTTCTTGGCCCTTGGGTTCGATAAGCAGGTCACACTCCATGGCACGGTGAATGGTTGTTCCGTATATGGTTAGATTAAACACCCGAGTGGCTATTTGAATCATGTTGTGCACTTTCTCCTTTGTCGGGATAGGCATGATATTCACAGCGATGGTCTTTTCACACTGCATTTTGATGGGCTCAACCGGTACATTATCAAATACTCCACCATCCACATACTTTTGACCGTCAATTTCGACAGGTGAAAAAAGCATTGGGATGCTTGAAGAAGCAGTTACAATATCAGCTAAAGGTCCTGAATTTCGATATTCGACATGGCCGGTATTCAAATTAGCGATGGTTGCGTAAAACGGAATCGGAAGGTCTTCAATATGCTGAACATCCATTTCAGCAAACATTTTCTTTAAGCCATCGATTACCATAAAACCATCTACTGGAAAATGTATCCGTGACATTTTATGGATGCCTTTATCACGAAAACGAACATGTACCTCGTCGGGAGAAAGACCCGATGCTAGAAACGAACCCGCTATCGAACCGGCGCTGGTTCCTGATATAATTTCAGGTTGAATACCCCGCTCCAACAAGGCTTTATAAACACCAAGGTGTACAAAGCCCCTCGTTCCACCGCCTCCTAACGCTATGCCGTACTTGTAAGGTGGTTTCATATTTTACTTAGAATTACCGATTACAACATCAATAACCAGAATATCCCGCTCCCGGTCTCTACCTTTGGCCAGAACTGAACCGCTTGAATCAATCGCGTAGCTTTGACCACCAAATACCATCCCATTCCAGGGACCATGAGTAATGGAACCCAGGGCATCGGTTCCTATTACCGTACATCCTATTGACTTTGCTACTTGAGTAATGGTCGATTTTAATGATTCGCCATGTGCAGGCCATTTATCTTTGGTGTTAGCCCATCCATAGGGAATCAGTAACAAGTCAGGATTAAGCTCATTCATCTGATTGAGTATCTCCGGTTTGAAAGAATCCGCGCAAATCAATACACCTATCCTGCCCAGCTCAGTATCTACGACCTGCACCCCTCTCCCACTGGTATAGGGAGGATCCATCAGTTCCTCAAGAATATTGATCTTGCGATGCTTCAATAAAATGTCTCCTTCTGGATTCATTAAGATAGCGGCATCATACAATTTCTCCCCCTCCTTTTCGCATATCCCGATGCATATATGCAGCTGGTAGGCCCGGGCTAATCTCGACAATACCCTCGAGTCCGCTCCGGGTATGGGTGAAGCCATCGCATGTGCCTCAGGATTAACCCATCCGTAAATGCTTGTTTCAGGAAAGCAAACCAATTGAGCACCCAGAGCTTTCGCATCCATCAGGGCATATTCTATTCGTCTGAAGTTTCCTTCACGGTCAGAATTGATACATTGAATCTGAGCCAGGGCGATTCGTACCTGGGACTGACCGGCCATAGGAGATGCAAGCACCATGATGCAAAAAATACGAATTAATCTATTCATGAATCCCCAGAAATGATAGCGAAATCACCATCCGGTTCAGTTCTGTCTAATTCAGTTCCTACCGGATGTTTCAAGTGTCGAATAATCTGCTGATCCAGATTGGCCATGGTATTGAGTCCAACAAACCGGCTATTTTGTGGATCATCCAGGTAGTCCTGATCCTCCTGACCAGATAGAAAACGCCACCCCGTATCTTCCTCCTCCATGGGTTCTTCCCTGTACATGAATAAAATCGGAAATCCCTCTTCCAAAATTTGATTCGACGCAATAGAATAGCCTGGACTTTTCACCAGATCAGGCATGTTTTCAGGATCAAGGTCAGCTAGTTTCATATCATCTGTGTTTGATTAGATAAAGGTAGGAAATGTGGACAGAGCTGCAAGATTTTGCGCCTGTACATACGCAATCAAAAAGGATTAAACAATCACCATCATGGGGCCCACAATCAGCTTTCATTTAGGTATTTTTCATATTTTTGGTATATGAAAAAACTGACTTTAAGCTTCCTAGCTATTTTTATTTGTCTTTCCTTATCGGGTCAAAACAATAGTTTTTACGAATTAGCGGCTAAGACAATTGACGGTGAAAATTTCGATTTTGCACAACTTTCTGGCAAAAAGGTAATGATAGTAAATACCGCAACGAAATGCAGTTTAAGTCCGCAATTCAAATCCATGCAAAAACTGCATGAAAAATACGGATCAGATCAATTGGTCATTCTAGCTTTTCCTAATAATGGTTTCGCAAACCGCGAACCTGGCACCAATGAATCAATAAAACAAACCTGTGCTAAACGATATGGTTTAAGCCTAACACTGATGGAGAAGGTAGAGGTTTACGGCAGGAATATTCATCCCGTATATGCCTGGCTGACCCAAAAGAAACTGAATGGGGTTCGTGATGCCGAGATAAAATGGAACTTCCAAAAGTTTCTAATTGATGAAAAAGGGCATCTTTATGACATAATCGATCCGATGAAAAAACCGGATGGCGAACCCGTCATCAAATGGATAGAAAATCAATCAACCAACTAATCCCGATCGCTCAAGCAAACCCCGAATACTGGGTGCTTGTCCCCTGAAGCGTTTGTACAAATCCATCGGATCTTCTGAACCCCCTTTTACCAGGATGTTCTCACGAAAAGAATCAGCCACGTTTTTATTAAAAATCCCTTTCTCCTTGAATAAAGAAAAAGCATCGGCATCCAGCACTTCTGCCCATTTATAACCATAATAGCCTGCTGCATAGCCGCCAGCGAAAATATGGGAAAAGGCCGTACTCATGCAATAACCCGGGACCTCTGGAAACAATTCGGTAGCTGCCATGGCCTTTTTTTCAAAATGAATCAGATCCCCATCAAATTGCTGTTGAAGACTATGCCAGGCCATATCGGTATACCCAAAACTCAACTGCCTTTCAGTTAAATATCCGGCTTGAAAATTTCGAGCATCGATGAGCTTTGTAAGTAACTCCTCGGGCATCTTTTCACCGGTGACATAATGCACGGCAATCTCATCAAGCCACTCTTTCTCTGTTAGCCAATTCTCCATAATTTGTGAAGGAAGCTCGACAAAATCCCTGAACACATTGGTGCCTGACACACTCGGATAAGTCACATCCGACAGGATACCATGTAAAGCATGACCAAATTCATGCAAGTAAGTATTGACTTCATCAAAGGTCAGCAATGACGGCTTTTCGGCTGTGGGTCGTGTGAAATTACATACGATTGAAACATGTGGACGCTGGTTGGTTCCCAGTTTATCCTGGCCTTTAAAATCGGTCATCCAGGCACCACCCTGTTTTCCTTTTCGTGGGAAAAAATCGGTGTAAAAAATAGCCAGAAAATTACCCCTGTTGTCAAACACTTCATAGGCCTGTACTTCATCATGGTACACAGGGATTGTTTGATTTTCTTTGAATTCAACTCCATACAAGCGTTTCGCCAGCTCAAAAATATCAGCAGTTACTTTGGCCAATTCAAAGAAGGGTTTTATTTCTTCCTCGCGGATGTCGTATTTTGCTTTTCGAACTTCTTCACTCCAATAGGCCCAATCCCAGCGTTCAACTGCTCCGGGGTGCCCATGAGATGTGGCCCACTCATGAATTTCGGCATATTCATCCTGTGCAAAGGGCCTGGCAGCGACGTGCAGCTCGTTCAGAAAATTGATGACTTTCTCTGGAGTAGCAGCCATCCGTTTCTTCAACACGTAACTGGCATAATCAGACTCATTCAGTAAATGGGCCAATTCGAGCCGCAGATTTACAATTTGGGTAATCAAGCCCTTATTGTCATGTTTATTGTTCTGGTTACCCCGAAAACTAAAGGCCATGAACATTTTCTTACGCAAGGCACGATTTCGTGCATATTTCATGAAGGGCACAAAACTGGGGTGATGCAAAGTGAATACCCAACCGTCAAGGTCGCGATTTTTGGCTTCGAGGGCTGCGGCTTCACGCACAAATTCGGGCAAGCCCTCCAGGTCATTCTCCCAAGTCAAATGAAGTGCAAAGGCGTTTGTTTCAGCCAGTACGTTTTCACTAAACTTCAGCGTAATTTTTGACAGTTCTGATTTTATTTCAGTGAAACGATCTTTTTTTCCGCCTTTTAGTTCTGCTCCGTTTCGAAGGAAACTTTCGTAGTAGTTTTTCAGAACTGTTAGCTGTTCTTTGGAGAGAATCGGCCGTGTATCTTTATCATCCTGGGTATCAGAATCAGTTAAATTCTCGCTATGAAGCCTTTTCACTCTCTCGAAAAGGACAGGATGCATCCAGAGTTGTGAGGAATAGTCGGCCAGTTTTGGAGATACTTTTTGAGCAATTTCTTGCAAGTCCTGGTTGGTTTCAGCATGATTGAGATTGAACAAGATTTCAACTACGCGACCCAATTGATCACCATTCTTCTCCAGTTCATCAATGGTGTTTTCAAAGGTTGGTGAAGCTGACTGATTAGCAATTCTTTGGATATCCTTTTTTCCCTCCCGGATCAGTTTGTCGATGGCCGGTTCAAAATGCTCAACCTGAATTTTATCAAAGGGAGCTACCTCGTGTGGTGTAGTAAATGCCTGCAATAATGGATTCATGGCCGCAAAATTATTAATTTAATTAATTCTATTTTTGAGAAACCCGACTGTGGGTGGTATGAGAATAGCCGATGGGTAATTTCCTGTGGCTCCGCTCAAAACCTAAATAGTATAACAATGAAAAACCTCAAATCGTTCTTCTTGATC
The DNA here is from genome assembly GCA_964444375.1 of uncultured Porphyromonadaceae bacterium. Taxonomy (GTDB): domain Bacteria; phylum Bacteroidota; class Bacteroidia; order Bacteroidales; family UBA12481; genus JABHCC01. The sequence goes on from CAYUGX010000276.1 coordinate 4,950, forward strand.
CTACTTATTGCCCTAATTTGCTCGGCATCCACTGATAAGAAACCCAAAATCTTGATCATCGGTGATTCTATTTCACTGGGCTACACTCCCCATGTTGCTGAATTACTGAGCGATATGGCTATGGTAGTTCATAATAATGGAAACGCGCAACATAGCGGAACGGGCTTACAGAAAGTAGTCGAATGGATCGGCGATGAGCAATGGGACATCATTCAATTCAACTGGGGCTTATGGGACCTTGCATATCGGAATCCGGAAGTTAAGAATGTGGGCAATCGAGATAAAGTAAATGGTGTTGTCACCTTTACTCCCGAACAATACCAGGCCAACCTCGATTCTCTCGTTCAATTGATGCAATCGGTGTCAAAGGCCCAATTACTATTTGTCACTACTAGTTATGTTCCAGAGGGTGAAGCAGGCCGGTTTGTGAAGGATGGTCCTATCTACAACCGGGTGGCATTGGAGGTGATGAAGAAGTACGAGATACCAGTAACTGATTTATATCCGTATTCCAAACAGATCCACCCCAGGTATAGCACGGGCTCAGATAATGTCCATTATACACGCATCGGGTCGAGGTTGCTGGCTAAAGAAATCATCAGGGGATTGTCAAGATTCAATAAAAAATTCCTGAAAGCACTAGACTACAACACCATCCTGGCTCATCCTCAGCAAAACAACAAGGGGCTACTCTTACCCGAGGCCATTGAAGAAGCGAAGCTCTTGAGAAGTTTTGATCCCAGTAAGCCCATTGAAATTCGCGTTCAACCAGGTTCACATTATCTGGCCAAACCGATAGTAATCACACCTGATCTCAGTGGAATTCAAATAAGGGGCAGCGAGGCTGGAAAGGTTTTTATTAAGGGCTCTAAACGATATAAGGTACGCTGGCAACACGATGAACATCTGTTGGTTGACACCTTAATCAGAATGGATACAATTCATCAGTTCTATGTTGATGGTCGAAAGCAAATGGTGGCCAGGTATCCCAACTTCAATGAAGATGGTGGGCACTGGCAGGGCCATGCAGCTGATGCGATTGATCGAGACCGTATTGCGCACTGGCAAGATCCTGCAGGAGGTTTCGTGCACGCCATGCACGGTGCTGAATGGGGAGATTTTCATTATCGAATCGATGGAATGAATGATGATGGCAGTCTAGCTTTAACTGGTGGTCATCAAAACAACCGTCCAAATCGCATGCATGCCCGCTATCGCATGGTCGAAAATGTATTCGAAGAGTTGGATGCACCCAGTGAATTCTATTTTGATACAAATACGCAAATCCTAAAATGGTATCCCGATCAGGAGGGCATTCCCGAGGTTCAATTTATTGAAATACCTATCAATAAAAGCCTTATTGAGCTTCGAGGCGATCTAAGCGATCCGGTTTCTAATGTTACCATAAGCAATTTGACCTTTACCCAAACGAAGCGAACCTTCATGGAGCATTACGAACCGCTACTTAGATCAGATTGGACCATCTACCGTGGTGGTGCCCTTTTCCTGAGCAACACCAACGATTGCCATATCGTTGAATGTGAACTATTCGATTTGGGGGGAAATGGGATCTTTGTTTCAGGCTATAATCACCGCACCAGCATCACCAAAAACCACATTCACGATATAGGTGCCAGCGGGATTTCCTTTGTGGGTCTTCCTTCGGCAGTAAGATCACCTGCATTTC
>CAYUGX010000277.1:0-6559 GCA_964444375.1 uncultured Porphyromonadaceae bacterium
GAAGATTGGAGGCACGAAAATGAATAATGCAGATATGATAAAAAATGCAGCCGGACGCCATGTGCCGGTTGAGTTGAACGGAAAAGCTGTTGTTCCTTTCCAGGGTGTCGGTCAGTTCCGCCCCGAGAGCAACAGAAAGGCATCAAAAATTCCAACCAATGCTGATTATCCTTCCGATGGTAATAAAGTCGTATCGGATCTTAAAGAAGCCCTCGACAAAGCGGGAATACGAGACGGAATGACTATTTCAACTCATCACCATTTTCGTAATGGCGACCTGATTGCCAATCAAGTATTCGATGCAGCTCATGAACTGGGTGTAAAAGACCTGGTTTGGTTTCCATCTGCTTCTTTCCCCTGTCACGAACACCTGATTCAATACCTTGAGGATGGTACCATTAACAGAATTGAAGGTAGTATGAACGGACCATTAGGGAAGTTTACCTCTGAAGGATACATGCAAGGAACCGCGGTATTGCGGTCTCATGGAGGCCGATACCAGGCCATTCAGGATGGAGATGTTGAGATTGATATTGCAATAATTGGTGCTGCCTGTGCTGACCCATTTGGGAATGCTAATGGCTTGAATGGTCCTTCAGCCAGTGGCCTCTTGGGTTTCGCTTTAGCTGATTCTCAGTATGCCGACAAAGTCATTATGGTCACTGATAAGTTAGTCGACTTCCCCTGTGTACCCTGGCAAATACAAGGAAATTATGTTGATTATACCGTAGTACTTGACAAAATCGGCATTCCTGAAAAGATTGTATCCGGTACCACAAAAATTACCAAGAGCCCAGATCGCTTATTGCTGGCTGAAATGGCCGCACAGTTTTGCCAAGATACAGGCATCATACAAGATGGTTTTTCATTTCAATCTGGTGCGGGAGGAACTTCGCTGGCTGTCAGTCAGTACTTCAGGCAGATTATGAAGGACAATAACATAACAGCCAGATTCGCCCGGGGTGGCTCAAACAAATACCTGGTTGAAATGCTGGAAGAAGGCCTGATTGAATACATTCTTGACGGTCAAACATTTGATCTGGAGGGTGTTAGGTCGATGCGGGATAATCCAAATCATGTTTGGAGCAGTCCTTTTACAAGTTATAATTACCACAGTAAAGGTAATTTTGCCGGAATGGTCGATGTAACCATTTTGGGTGCAACTGAAATCGATGTGAATTTCAATGGCAACGTAGTAACCCATTCTGACGGTTATTTACTGCATGGGATTGGCGGTTGGCAAAATTGTCTGTTTTCGAAAACGGTGATTATTCCAGTGCCCCTTTTCAGAGACCGTATCCCGGTAATTGTTGATGAAGTAACCACCTTGTGTGGACCTGGTGAGTTAATCGACGTCATCGTAACTGAACGGGGTATTGCCATTAATCCACGACGTGAGGATCTGATCGAGAAAGCCAAAGACACTTCACTACCGATAACTACTATAGAGAACCTGAAAGAGGAAGCTGAACGTATTTGCGGGAAGCCACAGAAATGTTCAAAAGCCGGCAAAGTTATTGCGGGTATCAAATGGGTTGACGGAACCCTGATCGACAGTGTTCACCAAGTCTAATTGAAGAATCCATGGTTAAAGCTAAGTTTTTTGTATTCCTATCGCTTTGGAGCCTGATCAGCTTTTGGGGAAATGCTCAGGAGCTATTGATCAACGAGTTAGCTTCGCTGAATGTCACTACAGTGGTTGATGATTTCGGAGAGTATGAAGACTGGATTGAAATCTACAATCCTGGGAACCACGATATTAATCTGGCAGGTTATTTCCTATCGGATAATGCCCTTGATCCGGGACTTTGGCAAATTCCATCCGGAGATCCTGATCAAACCACCATTCCACCAAAAGATTATCTGGTACTTTGGGCTGACCGTGATACCACACAAGGGGTCATCCATCTGCCTTTCAGGTTGTCAAGAATGGGAGAAACCCTTATGTTGAGCAAAAAAAGCACTACCGGATTTCAGATTATTGATAGCATTAGTTTTGGTTTCATTGAAGAAGATCAGTCATATGGTCGCTGTCAGAACCTGAAAAATGAATGGATACAACTTAAGTCAGTGACTCCAGGAAAAACCAATGACTGCCCAACGGTAAAAAAGAAGAAAGTGAGGACTCCAGTCCCTGCCCCTGCGCCTCCTGCTCCAGCAGCAGACTTGCTTTCGGGTTTTCCAAGCCCGGTGCAAAACCTCAAAGTAAATGAATTGGTTGCCCGAAATGCTCGGGGACATATTGATGAATTCGGTGATGATGATGACTGGATTGAGCTATACAACCCGGGTTCAAGTCCGATAAATGTCGCTGGACTATACTTATCAGATACAACCTTGTTAACGAGTTTCCATCGAATTCCCGGAACAGACGCAACAAAAACCACCATCCCTGCCGGTGGTTTTTTAGTATTATGGGCAGATGGTGAACCCGGTGAGGGGCCTAACCATTTACCTTTTAAACTAAGTAACGGTGGTGAAACGGTCTATTTAGCACAATTGATTGGTGGCCAGGTGGATATTATTGATCAAATTGCCTTCCCAAAACTCGAACGAGACGTGTCTTATGGCCGGTTTCCTGACGGTGAAAACCAGTTGATGTTGTTGTCAGACCCGTCTCCTGCTAGTCAAAATCTGCCGATTCGCACTATTGGACCCATCTGGATGAATGAATTTATGGCGATAAATCAAGGGGAGGATCAAGACGAATACGGAGAGGCAGAAGATTGGATTGAGTTTTATAATCCTACCCAACAGGCCATTGATCTGGGTGGTGCTTATTTGACAGACAGTGTAGGTGAGTTAACCATGCATCGAATACCAATTTATGAACCTGACAGCACTACAGTTCCTCCAGGCGGTTACTTGCGATTCTGGGCTGATAACAATCCGACACAAGGGATACGGCATATTGATTTCAAACTAAGTCGAAATGGGGAAAAGATTACACTGACTCAACCTGATGGTAAAACAATAATCCAGCAAGCCCAATACCCGGCAGCGAGCCTGGATGCCAGCTTTGGAAGTCTACCAGACGGTAGTGATAAGTATACTTTTCTACCTGAACCAAGTCCGGGTGCGGCCAATACATATCAGTATACACTGGTTGAAGGTATAGTTATCAACGAAGTATTGGCAGATAATGAGAGTACATATCCAGATAACCTGGGGGAAATTGAAGATTGGATTGAGCTTTACAATACCAACGATTTCTCTGTTAATGTGGGTGGATTGATTTTTACCGATAGCCTTCAAAAACCTATTGGGCATCGAATACCGAATACCTACCCAGATAGTACCACCATACCGGCCAAGGGTTTTTTAGTCTTTTGGGCAGATAATGACCCAGAACAGGGAGTTTTGCATCTGGATATCAAGCTCACAGCCTCAGGTGAAGATGTTGGCTTAGTTCAATATCGCAATGAGGCTGTATTCTTGGATTCATATACCTTTGGAGCGCAAACCCCTAATGAATCCATAGGACGATTTCCAGATGGTACCGGCAGCTGGCGAAATATGACAGTTCCAACGCCCGGAAGAGCAAACTCGGCAAATGTATCTGAACAAATCAGTGGGATTTTTATAAATGAAATTTTGGCCCGCAATTCACAAGTCTTTCCTGATGAAAATGGTGAATATACCGATTGGGTTGAGATCTATAATATCAATAACGAACCCATTAACCTTGGTGGACTTTATTTGACGGATAATTTGGATGAACCTAATCTATATTTAATCCCAGATAGTGAACCTTCAACAACAACCATTGAAGCCCATGGCTATCTCATTTTCAGGCCTGATGCCAATGCTCAACTGGGACCCCTGCACACAAATTTTCAACTGGCCGGTGCCGGAGAAGCTGTGGGTATTTATCAATTATTGGATGGTAATTATGTCGCCATCGATGCGGTTACTTATGGTGAGCAAACGACAGATGTTTCCTACGGAAGGGTTGTGGATGCATCTTCACAATGGACCACATTCTCAGAACCAACACCAGGTGTTAAAAATGGGATCACTGTTGAGCAGTTAACAGGGATCTATATCAATGAACTCATGGCCAGAAATGCATCCACCTTTGCAGATGAACATGGCAATTATGTAGACTGGATAGAGATATACAATGGAAATAATGAGTCAATTGACCTGGCAGGATTGTATTTCTCAGATGATCCATCAGCACCACGTAAATCGATGATTCCAAGTGGGAATAGTGCTGAAACAACAATACCTGCAAAAGGATTTTTAGTTTTTTGGCCAGATGCCAATACTGATTTAGGAACCAGGCATCTTGATTTTCAACTGGCTGGATCAGGGGAAAATTGTTTATTGACTCAAGATTTAGGTGATGTCACCCATACAATTGATGCGGTAAATTATCCGGTTCAGACCACTGATGTATCCTACGGAAGATTGCGCGATGGTACCGATGATTGGGATTATTTTACAACACCAACGCCCAATGCCAGTAATTCTGGCAATGCCGTTTGGCTTAATAAAAATGTTGACAAGCTTTCATTTTCGTTGTTTCCTAACCCCGTCAGGGATATTTTGCTTGTCTCCATTGTCTCAAATGAGCCAGCAACACTAGGCTGGGAGCTGATTTCTGCCCAGGGCAAAGTTGTGTCGGCCGGGGAAATACATGCCTATGGTGCGAGTTATACTCATCAGTTGGGAACACTGGAGCAGCTTAATATTCACAAAGCAGGTTTTTATTTTCTCCGGATATTCTCAGCGGAAACAGTTCAAACGAAAAAACTTATATATCTTCCAGAACGCTAGGTCTATCAGCGGATTATTTCCCAGGAATCTGTTCTGAATGAGGCAGCTGGTAATCCTTCTCGATTATATAGGTTCGGTTCATCACTATTGTGACAAGCATACCGTACAGCAACTGGTTCTTTTACTTTCCTTGAGCTCACTACTACAGTACTGCCGTTGATCTTGGCTTTAGCCGGATAGAAAATCCGGTCGTCACCAGCAATTTCGAAATGTGAAGGTCTGCCTCTGCGTGATACCAAGCCTGATCCAATGTTAGAAAACTGAACGATTGCAGTGTTTTCCTTGATCTCTAATGAGTTATACAAGGGACCTGAATAGACCAGGTCTTTTTGATCATAGGTCTTGGCCAATGCCCAGAGAGCCAGTCGTTCACCAACATCTTTCTTATTCTTCGGATGAATATCGGCCGGATTACCAATATCCATGGTCACAGCCATTCCTGTATTTGTAAGAGACAAACACCTCCGCTGTACATCTCGTAACCAAGCACCCATCTGGGGCTCTTTGTATGCATACGGGGCCAGTTGAACGAAATAGAATGGAAATTCTCCCTGCTCCCATTCGCATCGCCAATTCTGTATCATTGCCGGAAATAAGATCTCGTACTTTTCGAAGTGATTTCTATTTGCTTCTCCCTGATACCAAATTGCTCCCCGAATACCAAAGGGTTTAAGTGGATGAAGCATACCATTGTAGAGGCTCCCTGGAGTGCGGTGATTCCGGGGTATGATTCCCGGTTTCGCCATTGCTTTTTTATTTTCATACTCATCCAGGTAATATTGACCTTCAGGACTCATTTCTAAAATGTCTGTATTGATCCAGGATTCGACAGGAGAACCGCCCCAACTGACATGAATCATGCCAACCGGAATGTCTAGTTCAGCTCGCAATTTCTTACCGTAATAATAGGCAACTGCACTAAAGGTTTTAGCACTAACCGAATCGCAGCTTGTCCATGAACCATAGCAATCATCAACTGGTACATCTGCATTGTCTCTAGCGACATAAAACAGGCGCAATTGATCATCTTCAGCAAGCAATAGTTCGGCTTCAAACTTTTCGGTGCGATTGAGTGCCCATTGCATGTTCGATTGTCCTGACGCTAACCAGACCTCTCCAATCAATACCGATTTCACCAATTGATCACCAATTGCAATCTCGTATGGGCCTCCAGCTGACGGAGTTTCAACATTTACCTTCCATTTACCCGCAATATCCGTAAGTGCATAATAGGTTTTTTCGTTCCAGCTGGTCGTTACTTTTATGGTTTCACCTGGATTTGACCAGCCCCAGAGCGGTGCTTTGAAGTTTTGTTGCAAAACCATTTGGTCTCCAATCAATGCAGGTAATTTAACCTGATTCTGAGCGACTAATCCGGTGATTGAGAAAACGACCCCTAATGCGATCACGAGTAACTTTTTCATGTTGATTTTTTTAAGGATTTAGTGCGAAGTAAAAACAAATGTGACAAAAATATCGTTAAATGTATATGAAACTTTTGCTTAATGTCGGTATTATTTTGATTGTCTTCCACAGTAGCATGTCGTGTGAAAAAACAGCACTTGCCGAACAGGATAGATTGTTTTCCAAGTCAAAGATGATCAAATTGCTTAATCAATACAGGCAATCGGGTACCCTTTGTGGGGAGACCTATTTTCCTCCTGTCGGAAAACTGAAATGGAACGAGAAACTTGAACAAGTGGCAATTATGCATAGTGATGACATGCAAAAAAGAAAATATTTTGATCACTCTAGCCCTGAAGGCCAGCGGGTTGAA
>CAYUGX010000278.1:0-6495 GCA_964444375.1 uncultured Porphyromonadaceae bacterium
AACCAAGTTCACAACCTTCCTCTTCGGTGGAAAGCACATATGCGAATCACAAGCCTGATAGAACAGGCCAGCCTGAATGGTATCTTGGTCTGTCAACACCATATTAGTCTGATAGTATCGCGTAAACACTAACTCACCTGTGTAGATTAATATGTCATCCTCATAGGTTGTTGACTTTGGCAGTACCCAATCACCCAATGGTTTTACTCCGTCAGGCATTCTTACTTCCATCTTTGTCTCGATATACGGCTGATCTTCAGGCACAAATGCATAAATACTCCAAGTGTTCATTAGGGATGCCTTTATGATTACAGCAAACTGATCTCTTTGTTCGCTCAATACCAGTGAAGCGTTGACTGAAACGGGATCATTGGCCTTAGCTTCAATCATGATTATCTCACCAGCAATTTTGCTTGCCTTGGCAAACAGCTCTTGTCTGGGTTTGTTTTGAGCCACTAAAGCCGTAGCCAAACAACCAAGGCTCAATAATGCCATCAAAAACACTCTTTTCATTGCTGTTCTCCTACTTATTCGGTAAAGGTACTGGATTTAGTAAAATGACTACTTGACAAAAAAGTCAAGTAATACCTGGTCGTCAATTTTTGCCGTCAATTGATCGCCTATTTGAATAGGCCCAACGCCTGCTGGTGTTCCCGTAAAGATCAGGTCACCCATTTTGAGACTGAAATAGTGTGAAACGTGGCTAATGATCTGATCAAAAGAGAAAATCATATCTTTCGAGTTGCCCCTCTGCACTTCTTGTCCATTCACCTCCAGGCTGAAAGGAATGGCATTTGCATCTGGCAGAGAATCAATAGCAATACATTCACCTAAAGGAGCAGCGCCATCGAAGGCCTTTGCTTTCTCCCAGGGAAGACCCTTCTCCTTAGCCTTTTGTTGGAGGTCTCGCGCCGTGAAATCGATTCCAACGGTGATCTCATTGTAATATCGGTGGGCAAACTTTTCATCAATGTGCTTACCCACCCGATTAATCTTCAGCACCAGTTCTAATTCGTGGTGGATATTAGAGGAAAATTCAGGATAGAAAAACGGTTTATTATTATTCAGGATACAGGTATCAGGCATCAAGAACACCACAGGCTCTGTAGGAATAGGATTGTTTAATTCCTTGGCATGATCAACATAATTGCGTCCTATCGCGATGATTTTCATACCCGATCGATTATTCGTCTCTCATTTTCAAATAAATACGTGTAATCACCCGCTTGGTATAAGCCGGAAAGTCACCATTCATCATCCAACTATAGTAAGAGGGCTCTTTTCTGAATACATCAACCACTGGTTTTCCTTTGTGCTTGCCAAAATTAAATAGTTCGAGGCCTTTGGAGTCAAAAATAATCCGACCGGCAAAATCCGCGAATTTTGAAGAAGATGAAAACTCTGCTAGAGATTCTACTGTTTCACCCAGGTGATTGTATCTTTCCATCTGGGCCTGCAGCACTTCCCATGTGGCACGCACATCGGCCTCGGCAGAATGAGCTTTAATTAACTCTTTATTGCAATAAAAGCGATATGCAGCTGACAAATTTCTCGGCTCATTTTTGAAGAAGATGACCTGAACATCAATAAACTTCATCTTTTTAAGATCGACATCAATACCAGCCCGATCAAATTCCTCCGCCAGCAAGGGAATATCAAATTTATTCGAATTGTATCCTCCGAGATCACAGCCTTTCAGAAAGGCAGCAATTTCTCTTGCCTTGTCGGCGAAGGTAGGTTCGTTGGCTACATCAGCATCAGTGATCCCATGAATCTCGGTAGTTGCTGGGGGTATGGGTACAGTTGGATTAATTCGTTCGGTCTTCACTTCTTCTGATCCATCGGCGAAAATTTTAAGAAATGAAATTTCAACAATGCGGTCTGTAGCCACATTGATACCAGTTGATTCGATATCGAAAAATACGATGGGTTTGGTCAGCTTCAGTTTATGCATTGATCATCATCGGCATAAGCAGCATAAGAAGGTCTTCGTCTTCCAAATCCTGGTCTTTTGGAAGCAGCAAACCTGCTCTGGTGGGATCAGACAGCTCAAGCACAACCTCATCTGAATTAATATTTGAAAGAATCTCGATCAGGAAAATTGATTTAAACCCGATCTCCATCTCATCACCACCATACTGACAATTCAATGTTTCAACCGCAGATATGCTGTAGTCAATATCTTGAGCTGAAATCACTAATTCATTGGGTTTCAAATGAAGTTTTACCAAATTACTGGCTTGGTTTGAATACACAGAGACCCGACGAAGTGTATTGTAAATCTCAATTCGATCAATAGTCAGTTTGTTGGGATTATTTTTTGGTATTACGGCCTCATAACCCGGGTAATTGCCTTCGACCAAGCGGCAAATCAGTTTATAATTTGCCAAGGTAAACACCGCATTTTTTTCATCAAAAGCCAGGGTAACTTCATTGTCTTCTTTCGGTAAAATATTCTTCAGGAGATTCGCTGGTTTTTTTGGCAAGATAAATGATGCATCCTGGGGTGCTTTAACATCCAATCTGCGACACCTGACCAATTTATGTGCGTCAGAAGAAACAAAGGTGACATTCTCAGTGCTTAGTTCAACGAAAATTCCGTTCATGACAGGCCTCAACTCGTCATCAGCAGTTGCGAACAAAGTGCGATTAATACCATCGAGCAGCAAATCAGCCGAAAAGTTCATTTGGGTAGAGCGCTCTTCGTTTAGAGCGGGTAATTGTGGAAAATCAATACCTGGCTTACCGACAATGCTATATTTACCATTTTCAGATATTAAATCAACGCCTAATGAATCGATATTGATCTCAAAGGTCAATGGTTGCTCAGGAAATTCTTTCAGCGTATCAGTCAGAATCCGGGCCGGAATGGCAATGACACCCTCTCCATCAGCATTTTCTAGTTCGAGTGTGGTAATCATGGTTGATTCCAAGTCAGATGCTGTAATAATCAACTGATTGCCCTTGAGCTCAAACAGAAAATTATCTAAGATCGGCAGGGTATTTTTCGAACTAATCACGCGGCTGATCGCCTGCAAGTGACTTAATAGATCGGTACTGGAAGCAACAAATTTCATATGACAGTTGATTTAGTTCTTTTTATTAATTGGCCTAACCAAAAATATAAAAAACATCGGGATAAAGCCGGGGCCTAATCCCAAATTATAAACAATTTATCCTCAATTCAGTGGCAAGAAAAAGTCGAAATCGCGGAAGAGTAAATCAAAAACGAAGAACTGAATCACGACCCAGGTATGGTCATCAATTCGAGCATACATTCGTTCAGGATCATGCTCTGGGATGGGTCCCTCAGGATCGGCTTGTTCACGGGGTGGACGACGATGAGCCTCAACCTTTCGTACCTGACCAAACACATCAGTGACCTCAAGAACCCTAAAGGGGGTTGCGGCAGCTAGTGAATCTTTGATGGATTGATCAAGTGCATCGACGAAAAACTCTGATGCTACTCGTTCAAAGTTTGACATATAAAAGCGCAAAGCCATCGTGTCAATAGCCGGTGCCTCGAATTGGTCAGGCAAACGCCTCAGCCTAAATTCCCCTTCTTTTTTCGACATCTCAAATGATTGACCAGCAAGGTCGTTATTTATACTTTTTACGCTGGTGATCTGATTGAAATCGTAGTTGAATATCAGTGGGGATCGCCATTCCTGTTCTTCGATAAAAAAGCGCGTACTGAGATACCCGACAAATCCGGGAATTGAAACAACAAACGGAACCGAAGAGCCTTCAAGCATCATAAATGTACCCATCTGATCTTGTGTTGGTCCGCCCACATAAATGGTTTTAATCAGTTTGTTTTTGCTGTAAACCTCAACCTTTGTATTTCTGGTAGCCAGCATTTTAACGACATTGTCCATGGCTGATTTCGATACTGGAGACTTTACGCTTACCCGATATAGGGTCTTCAGTAGCATATTGATGGCATCCTCTCTGACAATATATTTGCCATTGACCACCCACTGGTTCTGCTGCCTGGTCAAGGTCACGTGTTCATTGGCCTTATTGACCATGAAAATTTTATCTACTGCCGCTGTATCCTGCACTGCAAAATCACGCAATTCACGATTAATGGTCCCTCGAGTGTTATTGCGACCCATTAATACAATGGCAATAATGCCAAGAATGAAAACGACTAAGATGAGATATAAGTTTTTCTTCTTCATAAGTCTTATTTACTAAATTTCCTTCGCCTAATGAAGGTGTAAAGAATACCAAAAATAATTGTCAATAAAACCGGAACCAACACATTAACCAGCTGCCACTTAACTCTATTGTCCGTAATCTCCTCATATTGCATCAAACGGAGTTTAACCTCACGAGATCTAACACCCATTACTCCTTCATCATCCAAAAGGTAATTCATGCAATTCAGCAGAACATCTTTATTACCGAACATCATTCCCATGTATCGATCCCAGCCAAGTTTATTGGCCAAGGGCTGCCCATTTTTGAAACTCACGAAATTCCTGGCCACATCCCCATCACTAATGACAATCATTTTGCTGGGTTCACGACTTTCGTCCAGCACCTCATAAAACTCATTGTTAGTCCACTGTTCTGACAAGCGGTCTTTATAAAAACTTTCGAATTTACCTTCGACCAATACGGCTACGGGAAGATGCTCCATTGGGAATCGAGTAACGTCGGGCTTCTCAGCAAAAATATCCAGACCAACCCGTACAGGTTGACGAAGTATTTTTGAATGATTAGAGGAGCTCAGTAATACGGTCTTTTTTACATTGGGATTCTCACCCACCGTATCAATAGGACTGACGAAGTCCATTTTGACCAAATTCAGATTCCGTGTAATCGGATGATTTTGATTGGGAGATATGAGAGGGAAATAAAAAAATGGTACCATCACGGGTTCAGTGGCTGCCCCATCAGCTTCATCAGGAAATGCAGGCATCATGGCACATTGCAAATCCTGGATCAAGGAAGTATTGATTCTTGTTCCGTAATGAAACAACATGTCACCCAGATTTATCGCATTAACCCTGCTTAGCACTTCTGTTGTATCCACTAAGTCATTGATATTAACTTTAACCGCATCCACACACCAGAGAGCTCTCCCTCCGCGCATCAGAAACTGGTCTATAATGAATTTATCTCGCTCACGGAAAGTAGAATCCGGATCAGCTACAACAATTGCATCGTATTCATCCAAGGCATTGAGTTGCATATCAATCTTAACTCGCTCAACACGGTAAAAAATCGACAAGGCGTTGAACAAACTCATCGACTCTACGTCATTCAATTCGCCATGGCCTTGGATAAAGGCCACTCTGGGAACCATTTCTCTTGAAACAAAGCGCATTGCTGAAATAAACTCATACTCGAGATTCTCTACAGCCCGGTTGATGGTTCCATCGTTGATTTGATTCGTGCTCGAAGCCTGGAAGAAATTGACCGGTCTCTCTAATTGCTGGCCATGAGCCCGATAACTGATCATTGCTGAAGGAAAAACAGGCACAGTAGTTGTGCCACCATCTTTATCTTCAACCTGGACGTTAAAAAACATGTGTCCATCATTTGCAAGTTGTTCATAAACCTCACGACGAGTACCTCTATCGGGATTTTCTGAGGGATTGATGAATTCATATTCGATATTGCTGCCAGCATGTACCCTGAATTCTTCCATCAGTTCACCGGTTGCTTTCTGCAGTCGTTGAAATCCAGAGGGCAGGTTTTCTCCTTCAAGGTATACCTTGATATAGATGACATCTTCCAGCTCAGTCAGAAATGACTTCGTGGTTGGTGCCAGGGTAAATCGTTTTTCCTCTGTCAGATCAAAGCGATGTGAAACGAAATTGGCAATCAGGTTGATCAATGCCACCGCTGCCAGTAACATGACGAGTTGAAAAATATTCTGTGTTTTATATTGCTTCTTCTTCATACTAATTCCCCCTGATTACCATTTTCGACTTTCAAGAACAATTTTTGAAAACAACATGAAAATAGCGATCACCGAAATGAAGTAGATCAGGTCGCGGGTATCTATAACGCCTCGGGCCATTGAATTATAGTGAAAGGAAAGTCCCAGTCCTTCAATAAAATTGTGTAAAGCGCCTGTGAATCCCAAGTTGCTGATGTAATCAAAACCAAGAAAGACAATGAAACAAGCCAATACCCCAAGTATAAATGACACTATTTGGTTGTCTGTAATAGTTGAGGTGAACAATCCGATCGAAACATAGGTTGCTGCTAAAAAGAATAGGCCAATGAATGATCCCCAGAATCCGCCTGAGTCAATATTGCCGACTGGATTCCCCATCAGAACAACCGACAGGTAATATATCAATGTCGGCAGCAGGGATAAAACAACCAGGACGACACCTGATAAAAACTTGGCAAAAATGATTTGAAAATCGGTCAATGGTCTGACGAACAACAATTGGATTGTGCCCAGTCTCTTTTCATCAGAGAACAGACTCATTGTCACTGCAGGTACCAGGATTAAAAATAACCAGGGTG
>CAYUGX010000279.1:0-6490 GCA_964444375.1 uncultured Porphyromonadaceae bacterium
GAATCCCAGGGCCAGTTTGATGGTGTTCCATTTTCCCGACTTGGCACCCTTATTGTTATCCGCGGCGCCATAGCTGATGATTCGGCCATTGAGACCTAGTAGCTTCAACCCTTGCTTAAAGCGTTTGCCACCCAGGTTATCAAATACCACATCGATTTTTTTCTCACCCAGGATTTCAGGGATACGCGTGCTGAAATCCTCTTTGAGGTAATCGATCGGATGATCCACACCCAAGTCTTTCAGGTAATCTTGTTTATGGGTAGAGGCGGTTGCAAAGATCTCACAACCATAGTATTTGGCGAGCTGGATCAACATTCGTCCTACACCTCCGGCTGCTGCCTGGATTAATACCCGATCCCCAGGATAAAGACGAACAACTTCTTCAGCACAATACACCGCAGTGCAGGCCTGTGTGGTTAGTGAAGTGGCTCTGTCAAAACTGTACCCATCCGGTAGGAGAGCTACTCCTTCAGCCTGGGTAACAGCGTATTCGGCATATCCGCCGAAACGTGTCATTGCGGTTACCGGATCACCGATTGATAATCCACTTACACCTTCTCCTATTTCAGCCACAGTACCGCTCACGTCATATCCAAGGATAGTGGGAAGGGGCGGAGCTCCGTGGTATAAACCCCTACGGGCCATGATATCAGCGAAATTGATGCCACTGGCTGCTACCTTAATAAGGACATTGCCAGGCTCAACAGCTGGTTTGTCTGTATCTCTGATTTCAAAACAGTCGGTACTCTCACCGTGTTTCAGCAGATAAATTGCTTTCATGATGCTGGGTAAAAATCGCACTCCTCATGGAGGCATTGTTTATTTTGGGCTGTGAAGCCACAAAGGGGTTTGCTTTTAGTAAGGGAGACTGAAAAGTATTCATCAGCCTGGTCAATAGCAGTCTGAATCGCCAGGTAACTGTCACGTTTACAACATCTGGGGCCTCCACGCTTGGCGATTTCGAGCAGGCTTTTAGCCGTGGTGAAGTTGGCTTGTTGCCACGAGATAGTGCTAAGGGGAGTAGCTTGAGTAATCACACTCATAAAAATGCCGCTACCAATTCCCGCTCCGCAACTGCCATTTGATCCACAAAATCCGCCGGGCACGTGAGCAGCCCGCTGCTTAGCCTTTTCAAGCGCTTCACGGGTATGTTCACGCTTCCCAATTTTGTTATAATAACAGGTGATGAGCACGGCTGGCACCAGGTAATGGTGTTCGGGTCCGTGCATCTTGATGGCTGAATCATGCATAATGGCATTGGCTAGTGCAATGGGATCAGTTCCCTGATGTTGCAAACATTCCCGGGTGATGACTCCCTCGCCAGGCTTTGTATGGCAATCATCACACACAAAATGCCCATTCTCGCAGGCAGCCAGTGAACTGAACATCTCTCGACAGTAAGCACATTCGTGTTTTTGCTGACTATTTGCATAGGTTATGGATGCCCCACAGACTAAACAACCTGATTTGCTCATTATGCAGTTTTAAACTGTTTCAAATATAACCAATGCGGGCAAGTTGAGAAAACAAAGAAATAAAAGCACGAAATAAGAGATGCCTACTCCATAGACATTTTCCATTTCCTTTTCGACTTGTATTTCGTATTTTAATGCCAGTAAAAATGCTATTTACTATGAAGGCTAAACCATTAGTGATTCCACTAATTCTGATATTGATAAATACTTCATGCAACAAGCACAAGGAGCAACATTACCTGCACTTTGATCTCAATCCAGTTGAGGCCCAGCTTTATCAGTCTGGAGGTTCAACCTTTTTGACCGGGCCTTCGGTGCTGCATGATCCCGATCATTTTGTGTGGGGAGGTTCAGTGGTTCAGGGAGATGATGGACGTTATTATATGTTCTATTCGATTTTTGATGCGGGTCCAGATAAGCCCAAGTTTTCAGATGCCTGGTTGCTGAGCTCAAAAATTGCTTGCGCGGTTTCTGATCACCCCGATCGTGATTTTCGCTTCTACAAAATTGTACTTTATGGTGCCGCCCACGATGGTAGGCCAGATGCCTGGGATGCCCAGGGTGTGCATAATCCCCATGTCAGAAAGTTTGACGGACGTTATTACCTATATTACATTGGTTCAAGAGACCCTGGTGAACGAGGACCTGGAGATCCAGGTGAGCAGTTAAATAAACGTAACCGCATTCAGCAAGTTCAGCAATTGGCTGTTATTGGTGTTGATCACATTGAGGACTTGCTCGAGGGACAGTTTGAACGGCCTTCAGTTCCACTGCTGGGTGCGAGAACACGTGTCAAACCTGACCATGTGATCGACCCATCACCCCCTGGAACAACCGCTTTAGCTGATAATCTGATTGTGGTCAATCCAACCGTAACATACCGACCAAGTGATCAGAAATACCTCTTGTATTTTAAAGGGAATCTCTATGATCCGGTATGGCGCGGAGCTCATGGTGTTGCTATAGGGGAACATCCTGAAGGACCGTTCACCCCCTTAGACGACTTCATGTTTGACCTGAGGATGACAGATGGAAGGATTGCCAGTGCTGAAGATCCTTATGTTTGGTACCACCCAGGTACCGCGTTATTCTATGCGGTATTTAAAGATTTTCACGGACACTTTACTGGTCAGGGCCCAGGACTTGCACTGATGGTGTCTGAAGATGGAATGGACTGGCAATTGCACCCTGATCCCTTGTTTGCCCCGAAAGAAATTCCCTTTAAGAATGGAACCCGTCACAAAGTGGCTAACCTGGAGCGACCCCAATTCCTGATCAATGAACAGGGTGAACCCATCGCTTTCTATGCCGCTTGTTCGATCGAAACTTGTGGCCCCAAAACCGATGGATCAACCTTTAATGTGCAGTTCAACGTGCTGACTTGGCGAGATTGACAGTCGGTGCAGGTCTTTTGAGTTGAAGGATAAGCAGAAATATACCAAAGCCCATCAGAATCAAACCGCCTTTTAAAACCCATACCGGTAAATCGACAGGGATATCCAGGTGGACGGTAATCCCCATGATTTTTGACAAGCCACCAGGTAATATCAATAGTTCATTATTGAAAAGGGTCAGGATTTTCTCAAATCCAACCAACAGCGTCAGGCTGCCGCCCAATATAAACATCACACCCTGAATGGTAAATAGGAGTCCAATCGATTTAATAAACCGCTGCTGTGTAGATTTAAGGCTGATAGAAAAGCCCGCATAATAGGCCATGATGATCAGGGCAACAAAGAGGGTGATGAAACGGGTTCTAAAGCCTGCTGCTGTCCAAAACCAGAGCCAGAATTGCATGGGTCCGCGACCCATGCCGGTGACAACAGCCAAACTGATCATCAACATGGCTGGAATGAGGATTTTTAAGCTTTGATTCCATCCGGTAGGTGATTTGAATACCCGGTGCAAACCTAGGAAGGTCAGCAGATAGCAGATCGTTATGCCCATGGTGAACAACCAGTAAAACCAGGCCGCGTAGGCTGTAAAGGCAAGTAATCCGATGAGCCACAGGATGATGACTAGGAGGTATAATCCAATGGATTGGAATCCAGAATTCTTTCTTTTGCTAGTCATCCAGATGATTACCAGCAGTGCCATGATAAACGCGATTCTTAAGCCCCAGAAAGCATTGCCCGATCGTTTGGCTACTTTGACCAGTCGATTGGCTTCTTCAAAACTAAAGGCCGGAAAGTCAAGATGTCCAATATATTTTTCTTCATGCAGCTCCAGCGCATTTTCTTAGGTTGCAACTGCTTCATGCCATTGGGTTTTTGGTGCTTCAGAACCGGTATCGAGCCAGGAAAAATAGCGAAGAAAGAAGGCTCGGTAATGGGCCAGCACCATGAAGAGATTTGCTTGATAATGCATCGACTCGATTAGCTTGCTGAAGTCTTGGTGATTGCGACTCACCAGTTCTTTGACTCGCTCAAGCGCTGTGATTTTCTCTAGAATCTCTTTACAAGCAGCATATCCTTCTTCAATGCTGGATTCAAGATTGCCTTTGCAAATCTCGTATATTGTGCCCATTACTGAAGATGATCCACCTACCAGATCCCATTCAAAAATCCACATCATGGGAGGAGGTTCAAGGCCCAGTGCACGTACATCATGCTTAGCAAACTCTGTTATATACATGCCTTTGCGCATAATCTCATGGGATTCAAGAAGCATGTTGGCTACCTGGCTGGTCAGGATGGAATCTTCTCCAAAACTTAGCCCTGCCCAATCTTTGGCCACCTCATGCAAATTGACGTTTGGATTTTGCAGCAGACGTCCATGGGCATAAACATTGGCATCTGTAATCACATTAAAGCCATGGAAGGGATAGATTGACAAAGGTCCAGCACGAAGTGGTCCGCCGCTTTGAGGCCATACCCACAAGCCTTCAATGTTCGGATTGCTCTCACTGAACAATTGCAAGGCTTGTTGTGAGAGGGGCGCCACAAAATTTGGGAAGGCATTCATTCCTTCAAATTCTCGGCGGCATTGTAACTCAATGATGCGTCGATGGCTGCCTGTCTGCAGGGTGGGATTAAATGGCAACCAGGCATAAAAATCGCCACTGCAGTATTTAGTAGAAATGATCAGTTTATCAGATTTGAACTCATCAAACAAGTAATGATAGGTTTCTGGATTCGTATGCATGTCTCCAACTGTTCCAACGCCAACAGACCAGGAGCGAAAAATAATATCTCTGTTGTATTGTTCAGCAGTCTCTAAAAATGATTGTATCATGAGCTTGACTGCATCATCTTTTTTTACAAGTAGCTCACTGGTGTATTTGGAGCCGGGGCGATTGTACACGGTACCGGCTTCACCAATCCTGATCATCAAACCTTTAATTTGAGGCATGCGTTCAAAGAGCTCAGCCAGTCCTGCCTTGTAAATGGCCCAGAATTCAGGATTTTCGGTATCGAAACTACCAAAACGTTTCAGCAGGTAAGCTTTCAGTGGTGGAGAAAGTGCCACCATGTCTGTTGTGGCATAAATGTCTATTCCTTTTTGATTGGCCAGGTCCATCATTTTGCCATAGTACTCGCGCAAAACGTTCTGTCGTTCTATGTATACGGTATCGTCTCCCGCGTAGACCTCTCTTCCATTGCCAACCTTTTCAAAATCGATGAATGGCAGATAGCTACCCAGCAGCATGGCATTGTAATCAAATTCAACCATTTTGTTGAGGTATTCCTCGAGTTGTTGCCTGACGCGTTCAAAGGCTATTTCATTAATAAATGGCGATTCGGCCAAGAAAACATCTTCAAAGCGATGTGCATTGTGTTCATAATTGCTTCCCCAATTGGCTGTGTCTGGTAACACTCCAACACCTCCCAGGCTGAACATCCTCAAATTAAGGGCATTCGTTTGTGCGGTGTCGATCTCGTTATACTGATAGGAATTTAGTTCGGGACTCTTCTTTTGAGTATGGCCGATATTGAGAAAATCGTTTATTTGGAGAGAGGCCAAATAACCCAGGATCAGGGCCACCAAAGTGACAAGGCTAAAGTAAAAACCAGGTTTCTTCATACGGGGCAATGTTCTTTATGACATGCCCAAGTTAGTATATTCTGAAGTTGTTGAAAAAGGATAGGCTGGATAATCGTACATGGGATTGCGTGGTTCAGTGACGCCTATTGAGTAGCCCCAAATGCTTTCATATTCTGTAATATCTTCTCCATAGCTGGCCAATTGCTCGAGGTATTGTCTGATCGATTTTGATTCAATGATGATTACTTTGCCCAGCTCTTTTGTGATTGGACTGTGCTTTCGATCTTTGTCATAATCAAACTCAAGTATACGTCGGCCTGATTTTGTGATCCCTATTGTTCTGAAGGTTAGGCTTTTCCCTACGCCTGGCAAGTTAAGTACATTCCTGTCGGTTCCCAGAAAATGCAGGCCAGCTCTTGTTTGCAGGTCTTTAATTCGTTCAACCAGGTTCTCGGCATCTTCAGGGAAACTGGCAATTTCTTTATAATACTCACGTGGTACTCTTCCGAGCACTTTCTCTTCGAGTTGTTCCTGAACGGCACGCTCATTAGTAGCAAAATTATACCGATTTTCAAGGTAGCCTTTCACGGAGAAGGTATAGTAGTTGACCACACCAATTTCATTCAAAGATTTACGGAGTTTTGCTGAGTGACCTCGACGAGATGCTGCCGCTGTAAATACCATTTGGTTGGTTACTGTCCAACCCGCCTCAATTAATCGTTCTATTCCCAGTTTGGCTTCTGGGGTGACTTCCATCGGCGACTCAAAATGGGTTTGAATGAAGAACTGCTTGATGCCAAGTTTAGTGGCTTTGCGTTTGAAATCCCGAAGTATTCTGGTTAGTTCAGGTGTTATTCGTTGAGGCAGGTAAACAGGCAGGCGTGTACCTAAGCGAACCCTGAGTAATTCAGCATATTTTTGACCTTCGGCTCGCTCGTCATTGGCCTTCCTCTTTCGCTTAACCATTTCGAGGAGGGCATTGAAAATTTTTTCGAGCGACCTATTGGAACTCATCAACGCATCACCTCCCG
>CAYUGX010000280.1:0-6356 GCA_964444375.1 uncultured Porphyromonadaceae bacterium
AGACAAGCTCGTTGTAAATTCGTAGAGGGTAGATGAAAATGTGCCGTCACTCGATAGTTGTACATGAAAGGCATCATACATACCCTTCCCGGTCCATCGGATGGTCACTGAATCAGTCTGTGCTACTACCTGCCTGTTTTGTGGTTCATAGAGAATAGGTGCATTCGCAATAAGATCAATGTTCGGAATTCCAAAAGCCATTTCACCTACTCCTGAAATATTACTTGTCAAACGGTTAGTAGCATCATCAAAAAAAGTAGATAGTGGAATGAATAGTCCTTGATTCTGATAGGGTCGGTAGTAGACTATTGTGCTAGCAGGATCAAGAATCTCTGGAAATTCATGGAGATTAAAACTAATTTCAATTTGTTGGGCGTTAATGGCAAAGACTTCATAAATGACTGAAACAGGATAGACCGTAAGGTTATTCTCAATAAATACTGGTTTCAGTGGTGCATAGGGCATTCTGGTTATTGTTGCTTCATTATAGTCAGGAGAAGTTAAAGATTGGTAGGTCAGGTCAACTCCGGTTTTTATTGACTCATTATTGAACGAATAGGAGTTATCCTCTCTAACTTCATAGTGAGTGAAACTTGGTTTATCAACAGTTTCTTTCCAGGGTTGCTTTGTCACACGATAGGCTAAAACTCCTTCAGGTAAAGTCAATTCGAGAGCGATGGATCCATCGGGGTGTACCTCAACTGCATTTCGCTGAACAAATTGTCGGTTTGGGACTCCATATCCTATAAACCAGCCACCATTTTGAAGTAAGTCAGCATTTCCTGCAGTCACACAAAATATATTTCCCTCAGGGTAACGCCACTCAGAAACTAGCGTGGCTACTTTATTGACTTCGTCGAGATGATACTCGACAGCCCGAGAATAAGGTGGTTGGTGGAACTGACCGTTGTCGAACAAGGTAATATTGCCATTTTGCTTCTTGCGTATATTGTGTTGGCGAGCAAAATAGTATGGGGCGTTATCCTCATGATCTCCCACAAAGGTAAATTCCCCTCTAGGGCCACCCATTCGCCATAGTATTTCTCCAGTCTTTCGACTGATCTTCATGATTTCACTATGGTTCCGAAAGGAGGCCAATATGTTTCCGTCGCTATCGACATCGAATGCGTTTAATGTACTGTAATTCAGGCGTTTTTCTGTGAGATCTAAATCGCTGTCAGTAATCGGAATGTAATCGATATTGCGCCATTCAAAAACAACATTCTTCTGCAAATCCTGCTCCTGAATAATGTTTATGACGAGGGTAGCATCGGTTCTTCCTCCCTCAATTATTTTGCTCATATCGAAAGGTACATTGTGATATGACATCATCATCACATGTCCGTTGGGCAACATTTTGAACTCATGAAAGTCGGTAGTGTAACCATTCTTCATTTTAAAGGTATCAACTACATCCAGGTTCTCATTGAGTACAATATGCTGCAATTCTTCTCCTGGTAAGGGTACATTTGAACTAAAATCACCTAATGCGTAAGACAGTAAACCATTTGGTTGAATCTGAAAATCATAGGGAGCTCCGTTTACCCTGACTGAGTCAACAATGACTCCATTCTTATCTAAAACAAAAATGAAATTCCCATAAATCGCTGGAACGTTGCGATCCCAGGTCGCTAAAAAAATATAGCCAGGTGAAGGACTGTTGACATGATCAATTTGAATCGGAGGGGCTGGCAATAATGAGCTTACTATCCCTTCTTTTAGAGATTTCATGTTATACCTGGCAAGGGTAGATTTTGGTTTGTCAGAATAATGAGGCATTGTAGAAAAGCAAAACTGATAATTCGGAAGCTCGCTTCCAGCCTGGGATACTACACCTTTTATTGAAACCAGAACTTTCTCATCACCCATAAATGCTTGAGTCGGAGTGAAAAGAATAGTGTGATTATCCTGAGCTAGAGTTATTTCTCCGGTGTGTTCACCACTTTTATTTCCTGTGACTACGATATGAGATTTCGTAAGCTTTGTTCGGTCAATCTTCTCTTCATATCGAAGGATGATATTTGTTTCAATTGAGACCAATTCAGAGCTGGGTTTTGGGCTGATGAATTGATATAGAGGGTTCTCCTCAGCTGACAAATAGAAAGTAACATGCATGCAGAGGAAAATGATCAGGATTCGGGGCTGTAATAATCGTGTGATTGTCATCAGCAAAGTATTGCTAGTTAATAGTTTAAAGCTACATGAAACTTTATTCATTTGAAAGGATAAAGCCTATTTAATCAGGTAAATAATTAAGATTTTGAGGATAGAATACCTCAAGTATTCTATTATCTTTATAGTACTGATAATGTAGCTTTTGAAGTAATCCTCATCCCAGAGACTGAATAATCCCTCAATGATATCGGACGGCAATAGGAAACATCCTAAACGTATTCTCAGCAGTGGTTTTACAATAGCTGTTACTATTGGAGGGATTATTGGGCTGGGTATACTACGAACGCCAGGTGAACTGGCTGAACTTACTCAAAAGCCCTGGTTGTTTGTCACTCTTTGGATTTTGGGCGGTTTATTTATTCTATTGAGTCTTGTGGTGGCTGGGGAACTGATGGGAATGACTCCTCGGTCGGGCGGGACCTATAGTTTGGTTCGCCGGGCCTACGGTCCTTTCCCAGGATTTGTAATTGGCTGGGTTGACTGGCTGAGTTATGCGGCTGATATAGGCCTGAAGTCGGTTGTTGTTACAGAATTTGCTATTTTACTTTTTCCAGGTTTGGTTGAATGGCAGATACCAATTGCGATCATGGTTTCTACTATGTTCGCTGCCCTTCAGTTAAAAGGCATAGCGCTAAGTGCTAGAATTCAAGAAACAGCTGCGGCTGCAATGGCTATAATTGTGGTTGGTTTTACCCTGGCTCTGGTTTTCTCAAGCCCATCTGTCGATCATAGCGAGTCATTTATTTTACATGAGACTAAAGGAACTGGCAGCTGGAGTCTTGTAATTGCCGCTCTGATCTATTCTTACGACGGATGGATTTCATCCTCGTATTTCAGTGGTGAGATTAAAGGAGGCGGAAAAGCTTTAGTTCGAGCCTCAATTAAAGGGGTAATCATCGTAATTCTACTCTATGCATTTTTAGTGGCAGCAATTGCCTGGAAAGTTCCACTGGAAAACCTCGCCGGTAATGAATTGGCTTTATCCAGGGCTCTTGAACTGGCCGTTTCTCCTCTGGCTTCTACCATTGTACTGGTTGCAGCCATTCTCATGACACTTGCCAATCAAAATCTTCTGTACATGAGCACCCCAAGAATTCTTCAGGCTCTTGCCAGGGATGGGCTGGCTTTTAAGCGAGCTGGACAGACTGCAAAAGGTGGCAATCCTGTAGTCGCAGTTATAATTACGTGGGGTGTATCAATCGTGCTAATCATCCTGGGGGGCTTCGAATTTTTACTCCATCTTTCAGTTTTTTTCTACCTATTCATATATGTAATTCTGATCGGTGGGGTAGTGGTGCTTCGGTTCAGGGAACCCTCAACTGAGCGACCCTACCGCACATGGGGCCATCCATTCAGCACGTATACCTGTCTGCTGGCCTGGATAACTCTGGCTCTCTTCCAGGTGATATCTCAGATTGAAACAGCGGCCTATGCGGCCATAATGGTTGTCGTCGCGTGGCCAATGTACAGGTTAATAGTGCGTTCAGGTCGAAAATAATACAATACTAACAGAATAATATACACAGAAGAATAGGAGGATATCATGAGTAAAATAGTCGTTCTGGGTTGTGGAGCCGTTGGTAAACATATGGCCATCGATCTCAGTAAGGATTCAGAAATGGAGGTGATTTCAGTTGATGTCAATCCAGATATTTTGGAATCCCTGACACAGCAGCATCCCATTCAAATACGAGTGGAAGACCTATCTACCGAAGCCGGTGTTTTACGGGCCATTGATGGTGCTGATATTGTCATTGGTTCTGTTCCATATACGATTGGATATAGTATGCTTGAGCGAGTTATTCGCGCTGGAAAAAATATTGTCGACATCTCTTATTTTCCTGAGGATCCATTTGGTTTAGATGAATTGGCAAAAGAGATGGGTGTCACTGCAGTGGTTGATTGTGGTGTTGTTCCTGGAATGGCCAATATTATTCTTGGTTATCATATGCAGAAAATGAAGGTTTACCGCTATGAATGTTACGTGGGCGGAGTTCCAAAGGCTAAAGACTCACCATTTGGTTACAAATCACCATTTCCTGTTCATGAAGTATTGGAAGAATATGCTGAAACAGGGAGCATGGTCGAAGACGGTAAAGTGGTCATTAAACCCATGCTTTCTGAAACCATGACCATTGATATCGATAGTGTAGGTACGCTTGCTTGCCTTAACTCAGATGGGCTGAGGACACTGATCCAAACAGCCGATGTCCCAGACATGTTTGAAAAGACTCTTCGCTATCCTGAACATGTTGATGCCATGCGCCACTTCCACAAAGCGGGCCTTTTTAGCACAACCCCGATTCAGGTTAAAGGAGTCAGTGTTCGCCCAATTGATTTGACTTCGAAATTATTAACACCACTCTGGGAGTATCGAAAAGGTGAAGCTGATTTAACAGTTATGAGACTAATTATTCAGGGTGAGATTGATGGGAAAGGGATATCCTTCACCTATGAAATGGTTGATGAATATGATTCGGTATCCGATACGCTCTCCATGGCCAGGACCACTGGATACACCTGTAATGCAGTAGCCCGCTTAGTGCATAACGGGACATTCTCAAGAAAAGGGATTTGCCCACCGGAGTTTGTGGGCCAAGTCGGTGAATGCTGGGGGAGCGTTCAAAAATATCTGGAGGATCGAACCGTTTTTTGTCAGGTGCAACAATCCTGAGTGCTTTATGATTTTATAAAAATCAGTATGTGGCTCGTGTCGTAGACAAAAAGAGCAGGGTTGGAGTTTCAACTTGCTCCAACCCTGCTCAGTCAACCTAAAAATTAGTTATGAAAAAATCAGTTTCGCTGTTCTAGTATAACTTCAGTTGGTACCTGACATTTTCATTTTGAACTTTACTACATTACTTGGGTGTGATTAAGAACTTATATGATGCAGTGTTGTCATAACCAGACCATGCTATATCAAGTAATATTTCTTTTTGCAAAACTCTATAGGTGCCAGCTACTCCTTGGTGGAAAGTAATATCTGATCCTTCAGCAGAAACGTTGGCATCCTTTAACAAGGTCATTACACCCTCGTAGGTCGCGGGATCAAATGGTTCGAATTGCAACTCGAGAACAACTTCTGCTGAGGAGCCATAACCCCAAAAATCAAAAGTGATTTTAATCTTGTTGCAGTCACCGTCCAATTTTTCACCTGTACAGTAAGTTGGGCTGTAACTTTCCCATACCTGGTCTGCACAATTCAGGTCACCAGACCAAAGATCGGCTGGACAATCAACACCTTCAGGACTGGTGGTTTTAAATGATACCTCATTACCATAGGCAATGCCTCCTTCAATGTTAATAGCAAAGGCCTTTACATAATAATCAGTTCCAAATGTAAGATTTGACATTACGCTTGTGAATTCACCAGTTCCATCGCCAGCATAGGCAGAATTTTCAGCATATTCATTTAAGACTGGGTCGGGATTTGTGCTCCAGACAACTCCCCTGGCAATAACAGCATCCCCTCCATCGTCTGTAACGTTACCACCTCCGGTTGCTTCAACCTGTCCTATGTTAGTTACCTCTGCTGTTGTAACGGTTGGCGGCGAGTATTCTTTTTTACAGCTCGTTGTGAATAGAAGTAGTAATCCAACAAATAGTAGTGGAACAACCAGTATACGATTTTTATTCTTTTTCATTATACTTTATTTTTTTGTTAGCAATTTTTACCACCCCGGATTCTGTCCAAGAGCAGGATTTAATGTCAACTCGTTAGTGGGAAGTGGCATTAGATAATCTCTATTAGGATTGAAACCATACCCACTATTTGGTCCGGTCAAAATATACCTTAATGGATCGAGGAAACCGTCATCGCTTTCAGGCATACCAGCATCAATCGCTCTCAGTTCTTCTGTATATTTTGTGCCAATAAATCGCTTACCCACGAAGTACTCGTGAGCTCTCCAGCGCATCAGGTCATGAAATCTGAATCCTTCTCCGTATAGTTCTGTAACCCTTTCTCTCCTGATTTCGTGCAGAACATCAGAAATTGCATGACCGTAATTTGGCCAGTTGGGGTCAGCTGTTATGGATCCCATTTTCAAATGTGGCATTCCAACTCTGTCGCGTAATTGATTTATTGTCATATCGAGATCACCCTGTGTAATTTCACCCAATTCTGCTTGGGCCTCTGCATACATTAATAGCGCTTCGGCATACCGCATGAAAATATAATC
>CAYUGX010000281.1:0-6321 GCA_964444375.1 uncultured Porphyromonadaceae bacterium
TGCATACAGGTCTTTTAATCCCTGGGGTACCCGATAGTCATATATAGTAGGATTATCTTTCTCAATAATTCCTTCGAGGGTGGTATAGTGCTTGTATTTCACCCCATCCCTGGGTAAAAAATTATCCACTTGTCCATAGGTTACTCTGAGTGTGAAATTTGCATCCGGATAAAACACTTTGTCTTGTTGCATTTCCATTTGGGCCCGCATGTACAGACGGTCAAGAACTGGCAATTCTGATCTGCCAGCCGTAAGACCTGGAGCAATTTTCACTGTTAATAAAGTAAGCAAGTCCTGACTCATCAAGTATGCAGGGTCTTTCATTACTTTTTTTACTGCCATCAGACTGGGCTTATTGAGCAATTTTTCAACCCGTACAGGATCAGCAAAAACAGATTTCGAAAATTCAGAAGCCGCGTAGGCAGCGAAATCTCCATTGAAACTCTGTGCCACCTTTTTCAACTCTTCAGGTAAAAACTCAGGATCAGCACCATCATACCAGGCTCTGTACATCACAGCCAATATCTTTTGATCTGTTGGTGCATGGTAATCTTTATAAAAACGGGTCATACTATTCTTTAAGCGATTAGCGATATCCTGGATTGTCTGTTTTTCCTTTTTATCATTGACTGCCGCAACCAAGCTACTAAACGAGCCGGCAAATCCGATTATTTCAGGAGCTCTACCTGCTTCAGAAGCATAGGTATTTGCCAAGGCATATTTCGATTGAGCACTCACGATCTCGGCATAGCGATCGAGAATGTGACCGTATTGCTTTTGACGATCTGGACTCTGGTTAACCCAGGTTGTGAACTTTCTTTCAAAGTCTTTCTTTTTATTGATGGCATCCAGACGTTTTAAACCCTTGAGTATTCCCTGATTCTTTTTCCAGCTGTTTGCGATTCCAGATTTTTTTGCAGAATACTGGATTCTGATTTTTGGACTGGTTTCCATTGCAGCCATGATGACATCAAGTCTTTTTGTTCGTAGATCGATCATGGCGGGAATAGTGCTATTGACTTGATCTTCAATCCGAAACGATGGCATATACTCCGTCGTACGACCCGGATAACCGAAGACCATTGTAAAATCACCCTTATTCACACCTTTTAGTGATATGGGCAAATGCTTTTTTGGTTTATAGGGAACATTATCGGGAGAATAATCGGCTGGTTGATTGTCTTTCCCAGCGTAAATTCTGAACAACGAAAAATCACCTGTATGTCGCGGCCACATCCAATTATCGGTTTCACCGCCAAATTTACCAATGGCTGAAGGGGGTGCACCAACGAGTCTGACATCTCGATAGTTTTGGTAGACATACATAAAATACTGATTACCTGCAAAAAATGGGGCTACCCGAACACTGTATTTGTTATTGTCACTATTCTCGTTACTCAATTTTCGAGAATTCTTTGAAATAATCGATTGCCTCTCAGCAGGAGTTAGCTCATCATTGACCCCCTCCAAAACGGCTTCGGTCACATCCTCCATTCTTACTAAAAATGTCACCCTTAATCCGGGATTTGGCAGTTCCTCTTGTCGATTCATTGCCCAGAATCCATTCGTGAGATAATCATTTTCTACAGTACTATGTCTTTGGATACTTCCATATCCACAATGATGATTTGTAATCAGCAAGCCTTCACCCGATATTAATTCCCCGGTACAGCCACCACCAAATATGACAATGGCATCTTTCAAACAAGCCTGGTTGATGGAATAAATATCCTCAGCAGTAAGCTTGAATCCTTTGGCCTGCATGTCTTCGATATTGTATTTTTTCAGCAGCAAAGGGATCCACATTCCTTCATCAGCCTTCACTGATGATCCCAGCATTATGGCCAGTGCTAACAAGAATGGTAAGAGTCTCTTTCTAGTATTCATGATTCTGTTATTTGGTTTGAAACTTGGTAAATCTTTTTAATTCTTCATATAGCCGTTGAACAGGCAAACCCATTACATTGAAATATGAACCCTCAATGGCTGCTATCCCAATTAGACCGATCCATTCTTGAATGCCATAGGCTCCAGCTTTATCAAATGGTTTATAGTGGTCAACATAGTAAACACGTTCTGAAGCATCCAACTCGGCAAAATAGACTTTGGTTTTAGCCACAAAACAGGTGCTTTCGTTGAGTCCAGTCAAACATACTGCCGTTAAAACCCAATGTGCTGCATCAGAAAGACTTTCGATCATTCGCAAAGCATCGTCTCTGTCTTTGGGCTTGCCTAAAATTTGATCCTCAAGGCATACGATGGTATCTGCGGTGATAAGAATATCATTTTTAACCAAATCTTTTCTATAAGGTTCAGCTTTCATACTGGCCAGATGTTTCACTGCTTCTGTTTGACTCATTCCTTTTTCTATTACCTCAGGTACCTCACGTTTGTCCATAAGAACAAAGGGTAATCCCAATTCTTTGAGTAACAAATGACGGCGTGGTGACTGGGTAGCTAAAAGAAGCTTAAAATCCGATAGGTAGTCAATAAAGTGCTTCATTTACCCAAACAAATTCTGTGTAATAAAATAGGAAACCGGAGCATACAGAATACCGAAAAACATAATCAATTTCACCAGAAAGCTAACAGGGGCAAAGTCTTTGGGCTCTTTTACCCTGAGTGTTAATATCAACACGACAACAAATGGAAGTCCCAGTAGCAATATGAAATAAGCTAAACTAATCCAATCCGGCAGGTAAATTAGAAAAATCAGGGAAAGAAAGACAAGTGAAACGAAGGTGAGTAACGCTATTACAAGCTTTAATCGTTTAATCCCCAGTTCGATGGCCAATGTTCGGCTACCCGCCTCTACATCTCCAAGTAGATCTTCACCATCTTTGACCATTTCTCTTATTAAATTTGACAGAAAGGCAAAAATAGCAAAGGCCAGTATCCAATAAACCACCGGCATGATGGTCACCGTCTCGTTCTCAATCGCAACTTGGTGGGCACGTGTAAGTAGTGGATATTCAAATAAGATGACCAGCAAGGGTACTGTACCGGTAAGTAAACTCACCACTGCGTTGCCATAAAAAGGAAGGTGCTTGAGTTTTATTGAATACCACCAAAGTAATCCTGGAACGACAATAAAGATGAGAGACAACCAGTAGATCTGGTGATAAAAGCAAATGAATACTCCAATAATGACGCCCAATGAATTCAGCATGAAATGAGCCAAAATGGCCTTTCTTCTCGATACTTTCCGGTCAATGACCACCTTATCAGGTTGATTGATCTGGTCGGCTCTGACATCGTGAAAATCATTTATTACATTTCCAGCCGCTGTGATGAGTAAAGTTGATAGAACCAATAGGGTAAAACTCCATTCAGGCATTTCCTCTTCCAAGCCCATGTAACCCAGAATGGGTATCACGATCGACCATCGCATGATATACATGGTGAGGGCCACCATGATTAAATTGGGTAATCGTATTAATCTGGTTATTGCTTGAAACATGATCACAAATTAGAA
The DNA here is from genome assembly GCA_964444375.1 of uncultured Porphyromonadaceae bacterium. Lineage (GTDB taxonomy): Bacteria > Bacteroidota > Bacteroidia > Bacteroidales > UBA12481 > JABHCC01. The sequence continues at coordinate 3,476 of CAYUGX010000281.1, forward strand.
TTCCATTTCTTCTGAGCACGCAGCACTTGTTCAATGATATCTCGAACACACCCTTCACCGCCAGGGTATTCTGATATATAGTGAGAGGCTGCCTGGACTTCTGCAACAGCATCAGACGGACAACAAGCCAGTCCACAACGTTTCATTGGTGGTAAATCAGGCATATCATCACCCATATAAATGATTGAATCGAACTCAATCCCTGATTGGTTGCTAAAGGTATTCAGGTCATTCACCTTGTTTCTTGAATCTAGGTAAACCTGTGATACACCAAGAGCCTCAAAGCGAGAGCGTATTGATTCTGAGCGTGCGCCAGAAATAATCGCCACCTGAAAGCCTTCAGTTACCGCTTTCTGGATGGCATACCCATCCTTTGTGTTCATGGTTCTCATTAAATCACCTCCCGGATGCAAAACGACTCGTGAGGAGGCCATGACACCATCAATATCAAATACAAATCCTTTTATATCAACTAACTGCTCTTTAAAAAATGCCATATTTACTTTTTTGGCTTGCTATTATCGGTGTAAAGTTCTGTAATGATTTCACTCAATAGGCGATACACTTTTTGCTCCACCGGATAGCAAGATAGTAAATCTAAATGCTTTTTTATCGTCTCCTGATCATCCCTTTTTGCAGGCCCACTTTGGGCACTAAAAGCATCAACATCAGCTAATTTATTAACGGTTTCTTTCACCAGGGGTAAGAGTACCTGAGGATCAATTTTCTGTTGAACAAGGATTTTCTGTGCTACACCGATCAGGTAATTTGGAAAATTGCAAGCAAAAACCCCAGCCAGGTGCAGGCTCCTCCGCGCTAGCGAATCCAATTCATGAACCTCATCTGACAGTTGCCGAGCCACTACTTCCAATTGATCCCTCACATAGGGGCTGTTCGATTCGATGAAGACAGGGATATGCTTAAATCCAATTCTTCTCTCCTTGGAAAAAGTTTGATATGGATACAATACACCGATTTTCTCGGCCCGGGATGTCAGTGTGTTCATATCAACCGAACCACTGGTATGAACCAAAATACCGGTGATTCTGGGCATGTGGTGCAGCTCGTTTGTCAATGCCTCGTCAGGAATAGCCAATACGGTAAGATCTGCTTCATCTTTCAGGGCTGATAATCCCTGACCTGGAATAGCATCTAATTCCTTGGCTAGGGTATTAGCGGTATGATAAGTACTGCTAATAACCTGAGATATACGACACCCTGCTTTTTTCAAAGCATGCCCCAGGTTGAATCCCACAGCACCAGCTCCTACCAAGTTTACATGCAAATCAATCATGATGTAAGAAGATCAAAAGTAAAAGTACAAAAAAAGGGGCCGATGGCCCCTTTGAATCAGGTATTGTACCGGCTAAAAAGCATACTTATTTTCGGCGATCATGTGATCAGCAATTCTCCTTCTCGCTTCCTTTACGTTGATTCGTTCAGAATCGGTAAGAACTGATATAGCCTTGTGCAGCTTCTCAAGTTCTTCTCCTTCAGTAAAACTGTTTACAACGTCCCGAGCTGATTTGGTAGATTGACTGACTACATCATAAATACAGACATCCATAATATCTTTTTGTAATCCAACTTGATCAGCACCTCTCATTCCTTCAAGCTTTTCAACACGCAGAATCGTTGACTCGGCCACATAAATACCCATAATGACATCTGACAATCCATTCAGTAATTCTTGCTCGAACATCAGTTTACGGGCGTATTTCTCAGTGACCATTTGAATAATGGCCAACACCAGATTCTTGAGATTATTGATGTGATATTTTTTACGAGCATAATAACCAGTTGGAATATCCTCTTTTGCAGGCAGATTATCCAAATTGGCGAAAGCTTCGGCAGCTTTATCAAACAAAGGAATATCCTTTTTCTGCCCACGTTTTAGAAGCGTGTCTACAACTAATATTCTGTTGATTTCATTTGTGCCTTCAAAAATACGATTGATCCTTGAATCACGGTATCCTCTATCAACAGGCATTTCTGCTGAATAACCCATGCCTCCAAATATTTGAACGGACTCGTCAACCACGTAATCTAATGCTTCTGAACCATATACCTTCAAAATGGCTGCTTCAATTGCCATTTGAGCAAATGCAATGATAGTTGGGTTGTCGTTTACACAGATTTTTTTATAATCTTCTGACAACTGATCAACATTCTTTGAGGCCCGGTAAACAGCCGATTCGGTTGAGTATGTTATGATGGCCTGCTGTGCTAACTTGTGCTTTATCGAACCGAAATTATTGATTAACATACCAAATTGCTTTCGCTCATTCGAGTAATTAATCGACTGGTTTATGGCATTCTTAGCAGCTCCAATTACATTTCCACCTAACTTCAAACGTCCCATATGCAAAATATTCAACGCAATCCGGAATCCTTGTCCACGGGCCGCTAGCATATTTTCAACGGGAACTTTCACATCATTAAAAAAGATCTGACGTGTTGAAGATCCTTTGATACCCATTTTTTTCTCTTCGGGATTAAAGGTAATTCCGTCATAATCACGCTCAACGATAAAGGCACTCAGCACTCGGTCATTATCAATCTTAGCAAATACGGTCATCACATCAGCAAAACCAGCATTGGTTATCCACATTTTCTGTCCATTCAGGATGTAGTGTTTTCCATCATCAGACAGAACAGCCTTTGTCTTCCCATTATTGGCATCTGATCCTGCTCCAGGCTCAGTCAGGCAATAGGCCCCCTTCCATTCTCCAGTTGCCAGTTTTGACAGATACTTTTGTTTTTGTTGCTCGTTTCCGTAGTAAGCAATGGGTAAAGACCCAATACCTGTATGGCATGAAAAGGCTACTGCAAATGAATAGCCTGCA
>CAYUGX010000282.1:0-6315 GCA_964444375.1 uncultured Porphyromonadaceae bacterium
GAAGAAATCACGGATGTTGAATTAGCAGAAGATAGAATGCTCTCCGAATGTAAAATCATGGAAATGGTAAAGTAGTGAATTTAAGGTATCAGCCAAAGCAAAGGCCCCATCCATTTGTCGCTGGAGCTCACCCACTAAATAGTTTCTTACCCGATTAAGCTCTTGAGCAGTGACTAACTCATTCTGTAAACGTCTGAATTCATTCCAGCATTCTTCCAGAGCCAATTCTACGGTGGCCGGACTTAGGTTGGCAGCGATTGACATAAATCCAGCTTTCTTGTAGGATATCAACGCTGAACCTATGCCATAAGTAAAGCCTTTATCTTCTCTGAGGTTTTGCATTAACCGACTGCCAAAATAGCCCCCTAAGATCACATTGCAAATGCTCAGGTCGATGAAGTCTTCATGTCCCTGAGTGGGTATCAGACGACCAATTCTGAGTGCAACCTGTGTAGCTTGATCTACCTCAATATATTCAAATTCTCCAGCATGCTCAGGAGGGGCCTGAATTGATCTGTCGGGATTCTGCATGATAGATCCACTTTTCAATTTGCTTAAACCATCTAAGAAGAGGTGTTTAAATTGAAGGGGATCTGGTCCGGTCACTATGATCTGCATGCCAGAGGCAGTATAGTGATTGTGGTGAAAAGAAAACAAGTCATCCTGTTCAAAGTGCAATAGATCATCTACGGATCCATGTATGCCATAGGGATGTGCTGTCCCAAACAAATAGGTCAGCAGTTGTCTCCTAGCTCTTACCTCAACACGCTGGAGATCAATCAATAAGTTTTGCTTCTTTTTTTCCTTATAGATTTGAATCTCCTTTGAAGAAAAAGCAGGGTCAGACAGTATTGCTATAGCCAGGTCTGTTGTTTGGTCAACATGCTTATCTAACGAGAAAAGATGAAGCCCGGCTTCTTCACGATCCATGAATGGATAAAGGTAGCTGCCCATGAAATCCAATCGTTCTGCAATTTCATGACTGGTTAGGTTATGACTCCCTTCAGTTAACAGCGTATTGCTGCATCCAGCTGTAAACAGCTTCTTTTGAAATACCGAACCTGCTTGAAAGATAAAATCTATTCGGGTAATAGACTCATTGCCTGCTCGCATGAGATACAATGGAACTTCGTTGGGCGAAAAGTGCTTTTCAATAGTAACCGTCTGAAGGGCCTTAGGAAGAGAGCTTGTCGGGGCAATATGTCTATCTAATCGATCCATTCTATTCTGCACAGTAGTGCAATATGCTGCAATTGCTTGGTTGTAGGTTGTCGATTGCAAACTGGTTCAGTTGCTCTCTACTCGTATTTTTGTATCGATTTATTTGATCGTTAATAGATTCAGCTGACCCCAGCAATTCATGAAAACCCAGGTTCATAGCTTTATTGAGAATGCTGGTTTGTCCGTAGGCGAAATTAGCTTCGACTTTATTCAAGGTCTTATGATACTCTCTTTCACTGATGAATTCGTCGCTCAATCGATAAATTTGCTCTTCCAACAACTGCTGTGTTTCTTCAACGGTAATGCCAGGTCTGGGTTTACCACTTAAGATAAAAAGTCCTGGATCTATATCTCCAGTGATATAGGCGTTGGCATCTGTCAGCACTTCACGTTCCTTAATCAATTCATTCATAAGACGAGAACTATTACCGCTTGATAACACATCACTGAGCAGGTCACCACAATAGAAATCATCTGAAATTCGAGCACCCATGTGATAGGCCAGGTATACTTCATCCTGAGGTACAGGTCGTCTGATTCGTTTAATGCGATTCGCTTGTTGTTTTGGCTCAGCTGGTATTTTAACTAAGGGTTTGTATATACGTTCAATTTGACCGAACCATTTTTCGGCCATTTTGAATACATGGTCGGCCTGAATTTTTCCAGCTACTGATAGAATGGCATTCCCGGGGCAATAATGTTGATAAAAGAAGGCCTTAACTTGTTCTAATTGAGCGTGCTCAATGTGCTGAATGTCTCTTCCGATCGTGGGCCAACGGTAAGGATGGTGGGTATAGGCAAGTGGACGCAAATGCAACCACACATCCCCGTATGGCTGATTAAGATACCGTTGTTGAAATTCTTCAATTACTACTTTCTTTTGGGTCATTAAATTCTGCTCCGAGAAATCCAAGGCAAGCAAGCGGTCTGATTCTAACCAGAAAGCGGTTTCTATGTTCTGGTGGGGCAGGGTAATGTAATAATTAGTATAGTCGTTGTTTGTAAATGCATTGTTCTCTCCACCCGCTAATTGAACAGGTTGATCAAAATTGGGAATGTGCCTTGATCCACCAAACATAAGGTGCTCAAATAAATGTGCGAAACCGGTTAGGTTTTCATCCTCATCCCGTGCGCCAACACCATAAATTAAATTGCAGGTTGCCAGTTCGGTTGATTGATCTCTGTGGGCTAGAATTATTAAGCCATTTGAAAGCTGATGTGATTCAAATTCGACCATAAAAAATGTCACTAAAAGTAGCCTTATTTAAAATGAAAACAAATTATTTATTCGATTAAGAATCCTGATAATATTCAATCATTAATTCATTTAAGACCTATACATTTGTGGGGTTTTGAAAGGGTGAAAAATATGCCAGACAACGCGTCAGTAGAGCATTTGGGGAAGATAGAGTCAATCGATGGCCACCAAGTTAGAGTGGGCTTCATTTCTCATTCAGCCTGCTCTGGGTGCCATGCACGGGGGGCCTGTTCATTATCAGAGGTCGATAATAAATATGTTGATATTATTGATGATTCTGAACACTACAAGGTTGGGGAATCAGTTAAAATACTGCTCCACAGGAATGAAGGATTCAAGGCTTTGTTTTATGGCTATTTGTTGCCATTCATCGTGTTGTTATCGGCTTTACTTATCACCCATGTCAGTACGGGTAGGGAAGGATTATCTGGATTGGTAGGGGTAGGGTCATTAATACCCTACTACGCTATTCTTTACTGGCAGCGGGAGAAATTGAAGCAAAAATTCCATTTTATCATTAAGAAAATAGATTAATTAGTAATTCATGAATACTGTCTTAATAACGATACTGAGTTTAAGTGTTATTGGTGCAATGGCAGCGATCATTTTGTATTTGGTAGCACAGAAATTCAAAGTTTATGAGGATCCCAGAATTGATGATGTTGACGAAGTATTGCCGGGTGCGAACTGCGGAGGCTGTGGGTATCCAGGTTGTCGTGGGTTTGCAGAAGCATGTGTTAAATCCGATAAGCTGGATGATCTCTTCTGTCCGGTTGGAGGCAATGATTGCATGAGCAGTGTGGCCAGTGTATTGGGCAAAGAAGCAGTGGCTAAAGATCCTGAAGTTGCCGTTGTTAGATGTTCGGGTTCACCTGCTAATCGACCTAGAACAAATCGTTACGATGGTGCACTGTCATGTGCAGTTGCACATAGCTTATATGCTGGAGATACAGGTTGTCAATATGGTTGTCTGGGCTGTGGGGATTGTGTAACGGCCTGTACCTTTGATGCCATTTACATGGACTCGGAAACAGATTTACCTGTCGTTGTAGACGATGCCTGTACGGCTTGTGGAGCATGTGTTGATGCATGTCCGAGAGATATCATTGAATTGCGGAAAAAGAACAAAAAAGATCGCAAAATATTTGTTTCATGTGTGAATCAGGATAAGGGCGGAGTAGCCAGAAAGGCCTGTGCCGTTGCTTGTATTGGTTGCAAAGCCTGCGTCAAGCAATGTGCCTATGACGCTATTACAGTTGAAAACTTCCTAGCCTATATCGATCCGGTGAAATGTAAACTTTGTCGTAAGTGTGTACCTGCTTGTCCGACAAATGCAATTCTTGAGATCAACTTTCCCCCCCGAAGGGTGAAAGAGGAAAAGCCTGTTACTGAAACAGAAAACGCGTAAAGAATTTTGAAAATTAAAATAGGAGGAGCGCAACTTGAAAACCTTTCCTAAAGGTGGTGTTCACCCCCCAGAAAATAAAATTGCTGCAGGTGCGGCAATTGAGAGATTACCGATTCCCGAATCTGTTACAATACCTGTTTCTCAGCATTTAGGTGCTTCGGCCAAACCGGTTGTTGGCAGGAATGATTCGGTCAAAGTCGGGCAGGTTATCGCTGAAAGTGGCGGATTTGTATCGGCCAATATCCATTCTTCCGTGTCTGGAAAAGTTACCAAAGTAGATTCCTTTCTAGATGCTTCTGGCTATACCCGAAGCGCCATCGCCATTACGGTTGAGGGTGATGATTGGGACCCGAATATTGACACCCGAGAAGAATTGATAAAGGATTGTAAGCTAAGTGCCCAGGAAATAATTGACCAGACCTTGAAGATGGGTATAGTTGGTTTAGGGGGAGCCACTTTTCCATCTCATGTGAAATTAATGATCCCAAAAGGCAAGAAGGCTGAGGCTTTGTTGATTAATGGGGTGGAATGTGAACCCTACCTGACTTCTGACCATCGCTTAATGCTTGAAAAAGGTGATGAAATCATGGTGGGTATCCAAATCATCATGAAAGCCTTGAGTGTTGATGATGCGTTCATAGGTATAGAAAAGAACAAACCGGATGCCATTATTCACCTGAAGCAATTAACCGCTAATTATCCAGGTATTCATGTCATCCCCTTGAAGGTGAAGTATCCACAAGGTGGTGAGAAGCAACTTATTAAGGCAGTTCTTGGTAGAGAAGTTCCGTCAGGGAAATTACCAATTGATGTGGGTACTGTTGTGCATAATGTTGGAACTGCATTTGCAGTCTATGAAGCTGTGCAAAAGAATAAACCGCTCATAGAGCGGGTAGTTACCCTGACAGGAAAGTCTGTTTCAAAGCCCGCAAACTATCTGGTTCGAATTGGAACTCCCATCGCTAATTTAGTCGAAGCCTCTGGCGGACTCCCTGCAGATACGGGCAAAATTATCAATGGGGGTCCTATGATGGGAAAAGCCCTGACATCAGTCGATGTGCCGGTAACCAAAGGAACTTCGGGTATCGTACTCATGCCAGAAAGCGAAGCAAACCGTCGCGATATGATGAACTGTATCCGCTGCGGAAAGTGTACACATGTTTGCCCCATGGGACTTGAGCCCTATCTGCTGATGACTCTTGCTGAACTCAACCGCTGGGAATCAGCTGAAGCGGATAAAATTATGGATTGTATAGAATGTGGTTCATGCAGTTACACCTGCCCGGCAAATCGTCCACTATTGGATTATATCCGTTTAGGTAAGAGTAACGTAAGTCAATTAATTCGAGCGAGGAATAAGAAATGAGCGCTACAAATATGATAACTGTATCTCCGTCTCCCCATAATTATGGCAGTGACTCAGTCAGCAAGATCATGTATCGTGTGATCATAGCTTTAGTGCCGGCTTTTGCTGTTTCGCTGGTGTTTTTTGGTTTGGGAGCCTTGATTGTAACAGCCGTGGCAATTGTGTCATGCGTGGTATTTGAATTCTTGATTGCCAAGTATCTATTAAAAACCAAACCAACCGTATGGGATGGATCGGCGATTCTTACTGGTTTGTTACTGGCTTTTAATGTGCCAAGTAATTTGCCAATATGGATAATCATTATAGGTGCATTAGTGGCCATTGGAATTGGTAAAATGTCATTTGGTGGATTGGGAAAGAATCCATTCAATCCTGCACTGGTTGGGCGGGTTTTTCTATTGATTTCATTTCCCGTGCAGATGACCTCCTGGCCAGTTGCTGGTGATTCTCGATGGGCATACCTCGATGCCACCACCGGTGCTACGCCATTGGGTATGCTAAAAGAGGGACTCATGAACGGAAAGCCACTGTCTGAGCTAATGGATGGAGTGCCCGAATACAGCCAATTGTTTATCGGTAACATGGCTGGTTCATTGGGTGAAATCTCTGCTTTGGCACTGCTAATAGGAGGATTGTACTTGCTCTGGAAAAAGGTTATTACCTGGCATATTCCGGGTAGTATATTACTAACTGTCTTTGCCTTTACCGGAATCATGTACCTGATTGATCCTGAGCAATACATGGATCCGGTTTTCCATCTGTTAGCGGGTGGAATGCTTCTTGGAGCACTTTATATGGCAACCGATATGGTGAGTTCTCCAATGACGGCCAAAGGTCAGATTATTTTTGGGATTGGCATCGGTGTATTGACCTGTGTGATCAGGTTGTTTGGCGCATATCCGGAGGGTATGTCATTTGCCATTCTAATTATGAATGCATTTGTACCCTTGCTTGATAAATACATTAAACCAAAACGATTTGGGGAGGTTCAGAAAAATGGCTAAAAAGGAATCAACTTTTCTGAGTATGGTAGCTACCTTGTTTATTGTAACTGCGGTAGCT
>CAYUGX010000283.1:0-6310 GCA_964444375.1 uncultured Porphyromonadaceae bacterium
TTTTGTGCCTAAATTTATCGGTCCAAAACGGTCAACGTATTTCAGTCGAGGACAGCAAGTTATACGTTTTCGTCTCTCGTCTCTCGTCTCTCGTCTCTCCTATTTGGTTCCCGAGATCCGCTTAATTTCGTTCAGCTTATTCAGGGCTTCGAGGGGTGTTAGATTGTCTACATCGAGGTTGGCGATCTCATCTCTGATCTGTTCTAAGATGGGATCATCTAACTGAAAGAACGACATTTGGAACCCTTCACGTTGTTGGGCAAGATCCTTGACAGGTTCATTCAGGAGCTCACGACGGTGTGAAGTTTCAAGCTCCTTGAGGATTTCATTAGCCCGGCTCACGATCGATTTCGGCATACCGGCCATTCGGGCAACATGAATTCCAAAACTGTGTGCTGAACCACCCCTCACTAACTTGCGTAAAAAGATGACCTTATTTTCAATTTCTCTGACCGAGACATTAAAGTTCTTAACACGTTTGAATGAACTCTCCATCTCATTTAGCTCGTGATAATGAGTGGCGAACAAAGTCTTGGCCCGGGCTTTAGGATGTTCATGAATGTGCTCAACTATGGCCCAGGCAATCGAAATACCATCGTAGGTACTGGTTCCACGCCCTAGTTCATCAAAAAGGATCAGGCTTTTATCCGACAGGTTATTCAAAATGGAGGAGGCCTCATTCATTTCGACCATGAAAGTCGATTCACCCATTGAGATGTTATCAGAAGCCCCTACCCGGGTGAATATTTTATCTACCAATCCGATATGCGCCGATTCGGCCGGAACAAAAGATCCAATCTGCGCCAGCAGTACAATCAATGCTGTTTGTCTGAGCAGTGCAGACTTACCTGCCATATTCGGACCCGTGATAATGATAATTTGCTGGCTATCCTGGTCCAATCTTACATCATTGGGTATGTATTCCTCACCCAAGGGTAGTTGTTTCTCAATCACCGGGTGTCGCCCATTGCAGATATCGATTATCTCATCATCGGCCAAAACTGGTCTAAGGTATTTGTTCTCTCTGGCCACCTGCTCAAATGACCGGAGTACATCCAGCTCAGCCAAAATACGGGCATTGGCCTGGATGGGATTAATAAAAGCCATTAGTGCAGTCACCAAACCGGTAAAAAGCCGGGTCTCCAATTCCAATATCTTCTCTTCAGCCCCTAGTATCTTAGACTCATATTCTTTAAGTTCCTGATTGATGTAGCGTTCACCACTCACAAGAGTTTGTTTCCGCACCCACTCCTCAGGTACTTTGTCTTTATAGGTATTGCGAACTTCGAAATAGTACCCAAACACATTATTAAAACCAACTTTGAGTGAGTGAATCCCCGTTCTTTGACTTTCACTTTCCTGCAATTTGGCCAAGTAATCCTTGCTGGAATAGGCGATCTCACGTAACTCATCGAGCTCTTCATTTACCCCTGTGCTAATCACCTGTCCCTTACCAATCTGGTGTGGGGGTTCAGGTACCAGGTCTTTCTCAATGCGACCCCGGATGTCGATACACGGGTCTAGCTGGCGACCAAAAACATTCAGTTTGGGCTCATCAGCCGCCTCACAGCTTACCTTTATCGGTTCTACCGCATTCAATGCCCGTTTTAGTTGCACCACTTCTCTTGGACTAATCCTGGCAACTGCTACTTTTGAAATGAGTCTTTCAAGATCTCCCACCTCCCGGATGTGTTCTTCAAGGTGTTGCCTGAAATCGGGATGTTTCAGGTAATAATCAACCACATTATGCCGCTCATTTAATGCCTTGCAATCTTTCAAAGGAAGGGCAACCCATCTTTTTAATAATCGAGCACCGATGGGTGTAATTGTTTTATCGATAACGCCCACCAGGGTACTGGCCCCTTCATTCAGCGCATTGAATAACTCAAGATTACGTATAGTAAACTTATCTAGCCAAACGTAGTTGTCTTCTTCTATTCTTGATATTTTGGCAATGTGCCGGGTTTTATCATGCTGAGTGATATCCAAGTATTGCAGAATGGCCCCGGCTGCGATGATCCCATAACTGAGTTTCTCAATCCCAAATCCTTTTAATGAACGGGTTTCAAACTGATTCAACAACCTTTCCTGGGCAGAATCCATGGTGAACACCCAATCATCGAGTTGAAAAGTATAGAACTTGTGTCCAAAAGAAGACTTGAAGGCTTCGGTTTTACCTTTCTCGAACAATACTTCTTTGGGATTCAGACTATTCAAGAGCTTGTCGACATAATCAAAGCTGCCTTCGGCTGTTAAAAACTCACCCGTAGAGATATCGAGAAAAGCCACCCCCGCAATTTTTCGATCGAGATGAACGGCTGCCAGGTAATTGTTCTCTCGGTGTTCAAGCACATTGTCATTGAGCGACACCCCAGGAGTAACCAATTCTGTCACCCCACGTTTTACAATTTTTTTTGTGAGTTTAGGATCCTCGAGCTGTTCACAGATCGCCACCCGTTGACCGGCTCTGACCAGTTTAGGCAAATAAGTATCCAAGGCATGATGAGGAAACCCTGCCAGTTCAACATAAGAAGCCGCCCCATTGGCCCGGCGGGTGAGAGTAATTCCCAGAATCTTTGACGCTTTAATAGCGTCTTCCGAGAAGGTCTCATAAAAATCACCCACCCTGAATAATAATATTGCATCGGGATGCTGCTTCTTAACAGAAGCATATTGCTTCATCAAAGGGGTTTCAACTACACTTTTCTGCTTGGCCATAATTCGCCCTTTTAGGGTGAAAACAAAGATAAAACTTTGCTTCCCGACTCTAGAATCGTTTATCAATAATTCTCAACAGTCACCATTATCATTTTTTTGATTGATTGAAAATTCTACATTAGTAGCTGCTCAAAATCTATCATCATGAAACGAATTCTGGTACTGGGAGCTGGCTTATCGACAACCAGTCTGATCAATTACCTGCTCAAGCACGCCGAGGCTGAGGATTGGCAAATCATTTTAGGGGATCTTGACCCTGAAGTAGCTGAAAAGAAACTCAATGGCAATACCAGGGGGAAAGCCATCCGATTCGACATCTGTGATTTGACAGCCCATAAAAATCACCTCCAGGAGGCTGATTTGGTCGTCTCCATGCTCCCGGCCAGATTTCATCATTTAGTGGCTGAAGTCTGTCTTGAGCATAAGAAGAATATGGTCACCGCTTCTTACGTTTCTGCCGAAATGAAAGACATGCACAGCCAGGCTATTGTGAAAGATTTGTTGTTCTTCAATGAACTTGGGGTTGATCCTGGTATTGACCATATGTCGGCGATGAAGATTATTGATGAAATTAAAGAGAAAGGTGGGAAAATCAACTCATTTAAATCACGAACAGGCGGTTTGGTGGCCCCTGAATTTGATAATAATCCATGGAACTATAAATTCACCTGGAATCCCCGCAATGTGGTTTTAGCCGGACAAGGAACCTCAACCTTTATCCGTAATGGTCGCTATAAATACATTCCTTACCATAAGCTGTTTACCCGTCTCGAAACAACCAGCATCCAGGATGTTGGTGAATTTGAAATTTACCCGAACCGGGATTCATTGATGTACCGCTCGACTTATAATTTATGCGACATCCCGACCATGGTTCGTGGAACCATGAGAAGACCAGGTTTCTCCGAGGCCTGGGATGTACTGGTTCAACTTGGTATTACCGACGACAGCATAGTAATTGAGGGCTCAGAACACATGACTTATCGTCAATTTGTCAATTCATTTCTGAAATACGATCCTGAAACTCCCGAAGAATACAAGCTGGCTTTTTATGCGGGCGTTGATCCCAATGGAGAAGTGATGAATAAAATTAAATGGTTAGATCTGTTTGATGACACACCTATCGGATTAAAAGAGGCGACCCCGGCTCAAATTCTGCAAAAAAAACTCGAGAGTAAATGGCAGCTTGATCACGGTGACATCGACATGATTGTCATGGAACATGTGATCGATTGGGAGAAGGAGGGCCAGCAGTACGAAACCCGCTCAAGCCTGGTTGTAAGAGGAAAGTCACAAGAAGAAACCGCTATGGCAATCACTGTTGGAACTCCCGTTGGGATCGCTTGCCGGCTCCTGCTCAATGGTACCATAAGGGCCAAAGGGGTGCAAATACCGGTTACACCCGAGTTGTATAATCCGATCCTTGAAGAACTCCAAAAATACGGTATTGTGTTTCGTGAGGAAACCAATGTGTCCGTGTCATAGTACCAGACTCAGTCTGGCACTTCGTGGTGCACTAAAGTGACATAACAAATTCGACCAGTTGGTCTAATTCATTATCGGTTAGTTCTGTCGTTATCCCGTGTTTCTCAACCGAGAAAACAACTTCCATGCTTGCACATCGGCCATCGTACAAATAAGGCCCACTACGCCACACTTCAACCAGCGTCGGTGTATCCCACTCTTTTACCGATTCGTTTTCTTTGGCATGTTCCATCGGATACGATTTGAGGTCGGTAAACAACGGGGCCGGATGACATTCGGCACAGCCCTGTTGTTTGAAGATTACTTTTCCTGCCCGGGCGGATTCTGACAGTTGGCCGTCTTCAAGGTAAGGACTCGGCACTGGATTCAGGCTGTTTAAATAGGCATCGACTGCTGAGGCAGTTTCATCTGGTACCGAAGCGAATTGGATGAATTTAAAACCGGCCCGTACGGCAGTTTCGGCATCCGGACGAATACCCGAAATCATGACGGGGGGTGTTTGATGTGATAGCAACAAGCTTTTGCAATTCTTTGGATTTCCCACTCCATCATTCAGCAGATCCCAGTTAAGTCCATCGGTTCTGGCATCCATCGGATGACAACCGTTGCATGCCTGCCATCCCTGGAAGCAGAGACTGGCGTCGTTGAAGTACTTCTCACCCAATCGTTCGGTGCTCTCGTAAAATCCTGCATTCAATGCAATCGATTGTATCTGATGATTGTTCTCATCGATCTTCAGTTGATTGACCGTGTCTGAGAAATACATACCCACAAATATGCCTGCTTCACCACTCCAAACGGCCCTAGGCCCGTTGCCGGGCATTTTGATCCGCTCTCTGATTCCCGATAAAAAGTTCAAATCATATGACAGCACTTCTCGTTGAACTGTACCTTCAAGCTTAGAAAAGAAAAGATCGGCGTCAATCACTGACAAATCATGGGTTCCCGAATGGGCAACAAAAATCTTTTGGTCTGAACAGCTTATTCCCCATGAACCTGCTGCCCCGTATTCAGGCTCATCCAGCAGAACAGTTCCTTCGTAACTCATAGTACTCACCTGAATCACACTTAGGGCCGAAGTGTTCATCCATCCCTGTTCGAGCTGAGTAGTGGGCACCTGAAAGCGTCCGAGATTGTGACTGATCAGCACATAGTCGCCGTCTTCTGATAGTGTCATGCCCCGCAAAGCATTGCTTCCATTGGCTAGCAACAAATTCTTCTCAAGCACCATTTCCTCCAGGTTAATCACACTCAGGGCTGTTGCCACCGTGTCTTGATCGGCTGGCTGATGGGTAATGAAATTGGCCACAATCAGGTATTTTCCGTCATTTGAAACTACGCTCACGTAGGGTTGCCGCAAAACGGGTATGGTATTGGTCAGCTTTCCATCTGGCAGGGAGTAAATCCCCACTTCATCGAGCCAGGTATGGCAGATAGCCAGGCGATCACCACGCAAAAATACCGGAGATCGTGAACCAGCACCAGCTCTGAAACTCTGGTTTTGGCTCAGATTATTAGCGCCTAACAGATGTACATAGCCATTTTTATGATCGGTCGTTATAGCTATAAGATCATTACCAATTGCCATACCGGTGGGTTGGGCTGGCAATACAGGGCCCTTGTGGATTGGGGGATTGGGAGATTGAGGGATTGGGAGTTTTACGTAATCTAGTCTGTTTGCTGTGGCTTCGAGTATGAGGAGGGCATTTAGTTGGGTTGACCAGTTTAGAAAGGCAGGGGAATAGGGAGACTCTTTGATTGCCATTGTCGTGTCCTTATGATCATTACCGGTTGTCATCGTTGTCATGGTGGTTATTGTTGTAAAGACAACAAGTAATGATATAGCAAAATAGACTAGCCTTTTTCTTTTCATATCTGGGCTCATATCCTCATTTGACATTCATAATTGACGTTCATTATTTCTTCCTTACTATCACCCTAAAACCAACATTGAATGGTTTCTGGTATTGTTCATACCCAAGCCGGTAACCTGACCTGGCCCGGTAGGGTCTATCATACCAGCTTCCCCCTCTGACCACTCGTTTTTCATGATCTTCATAATCCATCACTCCCTGGTTACCCGGATAGGCTTCAAATCTTGATGCGG
>CAYUGX010000284.1:0-6268 GCA_964444375.1 uncultured Porphyromonadaceae bacterium
CGATCTCCATATCCACCGGACCCATGACATATTCGCTTGGACCCATTCGCATATTCGATTTCAGTATTTCATCCCAGGTTAGTAGTTTACCGGTATAAGCGGCTTCACGACCCATAATGGCCGTTAAGGTTGACAGCGCACATTCCTCGGCTTCGTTTATGGGCTCGTGGGTGCGGATGGCGGTGACCAGATCAATGTGCTCCTGCACATAAGGAGAAACAGACACGGTTTTGGTTGGATTACCATTTTGATCTTTCGGATATTCATACTGCCATTTGACGCTACCATCTGGATTAAAAATCGTGTCTTTACAATTGGTATACCCTTCAGTACCCATCAGGTGTTCTGCCGTCGCGTTGGCACAATTGTCGATTTGACGTGAGATAGAATGAGAGTGCATGCCTTCGTCATAATAGAAATCGACACTGAAGAAATCCCATTGGTCGCCGGTTAAGCGGCGATGCCTGGCTCCTCCGCCAAGAGCTGATATTGGAAGTTTACCGGTGAACCAGTTGATAATGTCTATGTTGTGCACATGAGTATCGAGAAAATGGTCACCACAAAGCCAGCGAAAGTTATTCCAGTTGCGAACCATGTATTCCATATCTGACCAGCCTTCCTGTCGGGTGCGGTACCAAACATGGTTTTGCAACCAGTACGCATTGGCTGCAACCGGTTTGCCGATGGCACCCATTTGTACTTGCCTGTAGGTTTCAAGGTAATTTCTTTCATGCCGGCGCTGGGTGCCCGCAACAATGGATAAACCGATCGCTTCAGCTTTCTTGGCCGAGCCAATGATTGAACGGATGCCTACTGGATCAACCGCGGCCGGCTTTTCCATAAAGACATGCTTTTTTGCCAGTACACAGGCCTCCAGCTGGGCAGGCCTGAAGTGAGGAGGTGTGGCTAACAATACGATGTCAACACCTGAATCAATGAGTTTCTGATAACCATCAAATCCAGTAAAACACTTGTTATCAGGAATATCTACTCCTTTTTGATTTTTTAGTTTGGCCCGGCACAATTGCAACTGATCATCAAAGACATCAGCAAGTGCAACAAGTTCAAGGTTTGGTCCCGCATCCAGAAAATTGAAAGCGGCTCCGGTACCCCGGTTGCCACAACCAACCAATCCGGCCTTGAGAACATCCCCGTCTGGGGCCTGATCTAATTTATTCAATTCAGGAATACTCTTCCCATTCTTATTCGATGAGCAAGAGGATAGTAACGATCCGAAACCAAGTGTACTCGCAGCACCAATAGCACCTGCTGCCCCTATAAACTTTCGTCTGCTAAATTGACTATTATCGTTCATAATTTAATTTTTTTTATGGAGGCGTTATTAAAAACGCCTCTTGTTCCCAATCATTTCCATTCACAAACCACCCTGAATCCAACATGGCGGCTATCTGAATACCACCAAATACTTTTAGGTATCTGCGGATCGGTTACTAACCAGGTCTCGCGCTGAGTGTAGTCTCGTGAAGCCGAACGAACATCTTTAGCGTCGCTAAGATAGGATCCACCCCGGATTACATGTTCGCTTCCACTGGCCGGACCTTTTGGATTTACAATAACTTTATTTCCTGCCGGATAGGCCGTATATGCGTCAGCTGCATACCAGTCGAGACAGAATTCAGCCACATTACCTAGCATATTCTTCAATCCATATGGATTGGCCATAACAGCGGCGGGCTCCTGTGTTTTTGAGCTGCTGTTTTCTTTGTAGATGACGTAACTATTGATCGTTGTGGTGTCGCGCCCAAAAAGTTTTTTGAAGAATCCTTCACTGGTATAATCCTTGGCGGTTCCGCTAAAGAAATAATCGCTTTCTGTACCGCCCCGAGAGGCGTATTCCCACTCGGCTTCAGTCGGTAAACGATACGTTTTGCCCGTAATTTGGCTTAACCACTGACAATACACCATGGCGGCATGATGAGTCATGGTAATGGCTGGCCGGCTACCTTTGCCCCAACCCTGATCAGGTGCCCCCCATGGAGGAGTTGCTCCCGTGATGGCATCCGACTCCTGTCCACTACCCATGGTGGAGGTTTCTGATTTGCCTTCAGCACCCGTTTGTGAGAAAAAGGCCATGTATTCATCCCAACTGACCTCGATACGCCCCATGAAGAAATCGCTCACCTTGACGTTTCGTTTTGGCCCTTCATTGTCTGATCGAAGTTTTTCATTGTCTGGACTACCAATCGAAAAAATCCCACCAGGAATCGCGACCATATCAAAAGAAACAGTAGATTTTGGAATCTTTTCTGTATAGTCGGAGAAAGCAGTCACTTCAGTGGCAGACAGGTAGACCTCCTTATCTTCTGACTGAAGATCATCAGCAAAACCAATGTTGCTGGCATGCAGGGCATCTGGGTCAAAATGACCAACATTCAGGTGGCACTGAACACAGCGCTTATCATCTGGATTTGCAACATAATCTAAATGAGCATTAACCCCCTTCTGACTGAGGTCAAGCTGAAACAGATTCTGGTGGCAGTGCAAACAGGATTCGTCGTAGGTTATTTTTTTTGCATGCTCAATCGTAGATTTAGCTTCCCAGTCAATCTTCGATTCATCTTTAAATATCTTGCTGAAAACATCACGAATCCCTGTTCGGGCCTTCTCGGTATAGTGACGAATTCCATCGGGAGGTAGATGGCAATCAACACAATGAACAACCACACCAGAGGTGTTTCCATAATGGGCTGATAGTTTCCACGAAGCTGTTGAGTGAGGATGAACATGGCAGATGGCACATGATTCATCAGTGCTGGTTGCTTCCATAACCTTGTGGCCGAACAATAAGAAAAGCAGCCCCGTTAGAAAGCCAATGAAAAATACAAATCGAAAGTGATTTCCGCTGAAAGCCCAGGTTTTTCTAACCCATTTCCCAAATCGGGAAAACAATCTTTTCTGTCCCATGAGCGTATGTTATTTGACATACCTTAAGCTAAAAAGGTACGATTTTCCGGAGTGTAAAATTACCTCAATTTTTATTTAGAATCGATCTGAATTTATGAGCCTTTTCAGTATCCTTCATGGTTTCCAATGCCTTGACCAGTCTTTGGATCGAGGCTGAATCGCGCAAACCCAATTGATAACCAAGCTCCAGGTAGTGCGCTGTTTCAGCCGGCTGGCTGAGGTGGTCACTAACTACACCAAGTTGCTCATAGGCAGGTAAATACTTATGGTTATTAGCCAAAATATCAATGAAAATTTCTTGTGCCTTAATGAAGTCGCCCCGACTCATGGCATTTTTAGCCATCAAATCCCTGGCGTTGTCTGACAATGGGTGAATGGTTAACAACGTATTTAGTAATGAATCAGATCGGAGGTAATTCTGCATGTGTTTTTGTGTCCAGGCCCGATATAGCAAGGCAGTTTCATGCTGAGGTAAGACTGTCAGAACCTTCGCATATAAACTGTCAGCCTGGGTAAACCTGCTCTGGCGATAGGCTGACAATGCCTGAATATCATCCTTCAAGCGACGTTCCAAAACAACACATACCGGGGTATGGTTTACCTGTATTTGATGGATGGTATTGAGTGGGGGCCAATACCCGCCACCCAATTGCTGAGGACCCAAATAGGTCGAGGAAAACACAGCATAATCCCAATCTTCTTTGCCCCGATTGTAGTAATTGACCAAAACAGGTTCAAAAGTAAAATCCATGACCTCAGCAAATGGCTCAAGTGGAAAGTTGGAGGCGATCCGGGGAGACTTTCCAAACTGGATGTCGCCTGCCAATTCACGGTTGAGCCATTTCATTGCCGGGCGAACAGCATGGAAATAATAGTCGGTTTCAAATTTACCCTGGTTTTTATCCACACTACCCGCAAGATGATTAAAATACACATACTCCACGGGATGGTTTTTAATCACATGCAGCGCCGGACCGACCAATCCAATACCCAGCAAAACAAGAATTGAAAATCGAAGGAGTCGTCTTTTATACAAATTAAATAGCTCAATCCAGGCATAGGCACTGAGAATGCAAATGGTTGGATAAACAAACAGCAAGTGACGCCATCCTCCGTACAAATTTGATTGCTGAAAGATGGTCCAAAAGATGGGGAAAATGGTAATAAACAGCAATAGAGAATACACCGGCCACGGCATTTTTCTGATGCGGATAAAATGCAGCACAAAACCCAGAGAGACCACCAGGGGGGTCGATATCATGATCCATTTAAGAGCATAATACCAGGGCAGGTTTTCTGACCAGATCCAATCGCCATTAAAAACAGTTCGGATACTCACCTCATAGTGGGTCATCATCTGCAATGACTTGATTGGATTGACCCAGGGATTCAGTCGGGCAAAAGGCCAGTCAATAATGCCAAAAAAGAAGCCCAGAAGCAGTGCGATCAGAATCAAACCAATCAGTTTCCCCCCTTCGGGTAATGCCTGTTTTACAAAACCAGATTGGTTTTTATAACGATGGAGCCAATATAGGAACAGAAATAAAAACGCTATAGGCACCAGGAGCACACCACCAGATCTGATTCCAAAAGCCAAACCAAAGCCTAAAGCGATGCCGAACCAATGAAGAAGACCTAGGCGGGGCCATTGCTTCATCACGCCGACCATACCCCAGGTAAAAAGGGCAAAGCCCAGGGCAAAAGGAATGTCTTTCAGGTTGTTATACGAATGTCCCAGAAAGCGAGGCGACAAAAGGAGAAAGAGGACAACAAGCAGGGCGGCTCGGTAACCGCTCACGGATTTGGCAGTTAATGAAGTGAAAAGGATCAGTAAGGCTGCCAGAATTGCATTCAGGAAATGACGGGTTTTGTACGGTTCTGAAGAATCAAGCCATGAGTTGAGGCGATACGACAGATTATCAACTACCTGCCCATAGTACTTCAGGTTGGTGTAGGGAGTATGGATAGCAGCTGTATCAGCTTTATTCGAATTGAAATAGTTGCTTACATACTCGGCATGCTGATAATGAACCGGCTCATCACCGCTGATCCCCGCATCAAGACTCAGGAGAGGCAGCAATACAAATGTGCAAACCAGGCTGAACCAAAACAGGTTTCGAAAAGAAAACAGGGTAGACAAATTACTTTGCCTGTTCATAGCTAATTGTGGTATTCCTTAATGAAAAACAAAGGCCGCTTCTGACTTTCGGTGTGTATTCTGAAAATATACTCGCCTAAAATGCCTAAAAATGTCAATTGAATGGAGCCAAGGAAGTAGATGGACAAGACGGTGGATGACCAGCCAAATAAAGCAAACCCGGCAATTTTAGCAATTAGTGTATAGAGACCGGCCAGGAAAAAAACCACTATACCGGTGATTCCTAAATACAAGCAAATTCGGATAGGCAGTTTAGAAAAAGAAAAGATGGCATCTGAGCTAAGTGAAATGAGTTGAGAAAACGTCATTTTTGATGATCCGGCAAAACGGTCAGATCTTTGATATTCAACAAATCCCTGCTTAAAACCAATAAATGCTCTGAGGCCAGGTAGGTAACGGTTTGTTTCTCTGAATTCAAGCAATGCCTGCAGCGCCTTTGCATTCATTAAACTGAAATTACCTACGTTGTCAATGTCTTGAAAACCCGATAATCGCTTAAATAACTTATGAAACAGTATCGACAACAATGGGCGCCGATGTTTGATCGAAGAATTGAGTCGTTTCCCATAAACGACATCCAATTCTTCAGCAATCAATTTGTCATACATGTTGGCAATGAGCTCAGGAGGATCCTGCAAATCCCCATCCAGAATGGCGACATACTGTCCGTTAACTTGCTGTAAACCGGCGGTATAGGCAGCCTGGTGCCCAAAATTTCGAGACAATTCGAGCACCTTAATGCTTGCATGAGCAGATCGATGCTTCAGCAGTTTTTCCAAGGTATCATCAGTGCTGCCATCATCGACAAAAATGATCTCAATTTCACAATCAATCTGCTTCGACAGCGAGACGACTCTGGCCACCAATTCATCAATCAGACTGGCTTCGTTGTATAGGGGTATGACAATACTAAGCATAAATAAACCTGACAGATCCAAGACCTGTCAGGTTTAAAGGTAAGGAGTAAAAAGTAAAAAGTAAAAAGTATTGTTTGCTGGTTCGTTTCTTACAGCGCAATCCAGCTATTTCCTTCTTTGTTAGATTGAACCGTCGCTTCAATAAAACGCATCCCCCTAACGCCATCTTCGATACCTGGAAACTGTCCATCCACCATGTCTTCACCACGAATAGATTTTGCAGCTCCTTTATACAGGTTACCAAAAGCTTCATATATACCTTCCGGGT
>CAYUGX010000285.1:0-6256 GCA_964444375.1 uncultured Porphyromonadaceae bacterium
ATATAATGCATTTAACTATTCCCCTATTTCTTCATTCCCCGCTTCCCTGCATTCCCTGCTTCCCTACTCCCCCCATCCCTCATTCGGCTCTGGCCCCAGCGTATAAACCAGTTTCCCACCCGCTGTGATCTCCTTGAAATAAACCCATGATCGATTTAACGCTTCTCCATTCAGGGTGGCCGACTGAATGTAGATGTTCTCTTTGTTCAGATTTTTTGCTTCAATAATAAATTCACCTCCCGGATAATAACCTTGATCCAGGTTGATGGTGATCCGGTCGAACAAGGGACTGGATAGTTGCATTTTCGGATTCTCAGCACAGGCACCATCCATCTCAAACAAGCCCATCGAACTAATGACAAACCAGGCACCCATCTGACCTTCATCTTCATCACCTTCCCAACCATGGTAAGGCGTACTGCCGTAATAATTTTCCAATATTCCATGGGTATACTTCTGAGTTAACCAGGGCTTGCCTGAAAAATTGAATAACCAGGCTGCCTGCATATTGACCTGATTTCCGTGGTTTATGTAGTACTCCGCTGTTCCACCTGTGGTTCGATCAAAGAAATGGGCTGCAAACTTCCATTGTGCTGATTGCTCAAAACCATGTTCCAGCCGTTGGTTGAACAGATCAGGCCCCAGCAAATCCATCAGATCAGGAATAGCATGTGGGAGATACCACAGGTATTGCCAGCTATTCCCTTCGATGAAGCTATAATTTGAGAACTCAGAAAAACCTTCCATCCACTCTCCATCTGAATTTTTCGGCACGAAGAACTTTTTCTCAGGGTGAAAAATATTCAGATAACTCTTTGAACGTTTCATCAACAAATCATAGTTATCATCATCACCAACCGCTTTTGCCATCTGAGCGACAATCCAATCATCGTAGGCATAATCCAGGACATTACTGGTTTTACCCAAGTCATACGGAATATATCCATATGCTCGATACAGATCTAATTGGCTGTTACCAGGATGTCCATTATAAGGATTCCCATCTCTGTTAACCGTCACGTTTTTTAACATCGCTTCATACAGCGCATGTCCATCGGTTCGCAGACCTTTCTGATATGCACTAGCCATGAGAGCCATTTCGTGATTACCTACCATAATCCCCGAATATTCCAATCCGGTAGGGCCTTTTGAAGTCCAACCGGTGTGTTTAAACAATTCCAGTTGGGTTTCTATATAATTATTGGCATACTCAGGTGAAATCAAGGTCCACAATGGATTCAGATTCCAAAATGAATTCCAAAAGGCATCTCCCCCATACATTTCATGGCCATTTTTTACCTGACGGATGGTCTCACCAGGATCGCGGTATTGACCGTTCACATCACTCCAGGTTTGTTTCGCGCAATAGGCACGATACAGATTGGTGTAAAAGCGTTTGAGGTCAGTATCACTATCCGATTCAACCTGGATTCTGCCCAGAAGATTATTCCAGAAGTCATTCGCGTTTTGACAAGCTGCTTCGAAATCCCAATCAAAAGGATTCATTTCTGTATCTAAATTCAATCGGGCCTGTTCAATGCTCACCAAAGAGATTCCTGATTGCATGCGGATGACTTGTCCTTGATCAGTGGTAAAGTGTAGCAAAGCTCCTGCATCTCCGGTTTGGGTATATGTATTGAGGTCTTCCTCGACCTGGTTGTTGTGAAAACCATCCATACGCTCGATGGGGGTATCGAAGCGCAAGACAAAATACAGGGTATAGTCATTCCACCGGGAAACCTGAGATTGGGCAAAGCCGACAACTTCATTCTCGCTGACTTGTTTGAAGTGTCCTTCTTCAAGCTGATACCGGTATTCTGACGGGATGTCAAGATCAACGAGAATACGAGCTTCTTCCCTTTCCGGAAAGGTAAACTGCATAAAACCACTCCGTTTGCCAACTGTCATCTGAGCAAGCACTTCCTGGTCATAAAGGTAGACTTCATAATATCCTGGTGATGCTTTCTCTGTGGCTTTCTCAATCCTTGAATGATAACCGGCCTGTGCCCCTTTGTAGGGTGCATCCACTGGTCTTTCTCCAGTGACCAGATCTATGGTCGAGGGCATAATCAGTAGTCCTCCCATCGTCCAGGCGTGAATGTGACTGAAGCCACTTATACTGTTAATGGCATATTCATAGCCCCCCATCCATTGATCACCCTGGTTGTCAGGACCTAATTGTACCATACCAAATGGCAAGGTTGCATAGGGACCAAGCATCCAGCGAGAATTGGAAGTGCCGATAAATGGATCTACATAATCAACTGGTGCTGTATCTGGTACAGATTGAGAACATGAGCACAGCAAACCTAAACAAAGGAGAGATACACACAATCTAGCCTGCATGTTGTTTATAGATTTAGTTTTGAGCTAAATTAACTTATATACCGGAATTGCCGTACACTATTTTATCGTTGATCCATACGAGACTTATATTTTATTTCGTTCTGTATGAGGCCGCCAGTATGGCGGCCAGACAACAACCTAACACTAATTATCATGACAAGATCCATCTTAGTCCTTATTCTTATCCTTGCTGCTTGCCAACCCACAAGTACAGAAGTTCCGGTAATTGACCTGAGCAATCCAAGCGGTAGCCGCACGCTGCACCTGAACGAAATAGCTGATGAATTTCGAGTGGTTCAGCTTGAGACGAAACCTGAATGTCTGATTCCTCAGTATTATCGGTTGTTGATTACATCGAAGTATTTTGTCATCATTGGTCGGGAAGCCGTGCTACAGTTCGACAGTGAAGGCCAGTTTATCCGAACGCTGGCCAGACAAGGGAAAGGGCCGGGCGAATTTACCGATATCGGTGCCCATGGGATTACACCAGACGAGAGTGAACTCATTTTCTTTCATTGGGGCGATCGGGAGCACCTTACTGGTTACAATCTGGACACGGGAAAACTCAGCATGAGAATTCCTTTGCCAAAAGAGTACATCAGCGATTTGCTTTTGCTGGATGATCACATTTTATGCATAAGCAGCAAATTTGATCCGCTGGAGCTGTTTACCATGGATTTCGAAGGCAATGCCCTCGATTCAATTGGAAAAGATTACGATCCAAACCTGACTTCCTATGCAGGTCGAGGTGAATATATCAACCTGTTGGATGGGCAGGTTTATTATATGAATGAAGGCTGCGATACCCTCTACAATATTAAGGGGATTGAGAAGGATCCAGTGTTGGTGCTGGATGTGGATAACCGCTATGATTTTGAAAACAATCCGGTAGGAAATATGCCTGGTATCCGCCTTCAGCTGCGTGATCAATATTACCTGACAAGCGCATTATTCAAAGTTGAAAAGAAGGATGGAGGCGTAATGGCCAGTGTTGAAGGCAGTGAAGCTTTTTGGTGGGATCAGAAAACCGGGAAGCTCGAGGCTGTAAAAGAATTCTATAATGATTTCTTCGAACAAACGGAAGAACGCTACCAGATGGATATCTTGAACGATGAACTTTACCTGCGGTATTCAGCCATTACATTTAAAGAGAAGTTGGCTGACGCCCTTGAGAATGAAGATTTGAGCGATCGGAAGAGAGCTTTGTTCACTGAGCTTGATCATCAAATTGATGAAGAGGATAATGCCATTCTTCTGATTGGGAAAGTGAATTAGCCCGCTGATATAAGCTGATTAGTGAAGATGATAATCCGGTGTTGCTGGTTGGTCGCGGTTTAATTTTTCAAGAAATCATAGAAGACATATTATTCCCTCCCTAAAAACAGCCTATGCGCTTCAGAATGATTTATACCAAATACAGATAAGAAATAAACTCCGGCAGGTAACATAGGCAGATGGATCTCATTAGACACTATATTTTCATAAACAATCTTTCCTGAAAGGTTGAACAGCCTGACATGGAGTCTCTTTGGGCTGGCTTTAAAGCACAACAGGTTGTTACCAGAATCAAAGCCAACAAAGATATTTTCAATACTGTCAATCAGGTTAGTTTTACCTGTTTTAAGGCCGAGACTACCATCAGCATGCAATACCTGTGATCGGATTTGATTTTGCCCATTTTCGGATGTGTCTGGCCAAACGATAATGCATTGATCATTATAAAAATCGGATATATGACTACTATTCGCTGTCTGATTTATTTGAACCGAAATAAATGGTTTCTTTGTGCCATTCAGATCGTAACCAATACAGCTAAGCGGCTTATCGAAAAATTGATAAATATCATTCCCATTGGCTCGATATACTGAACTCCTTCTTGCTAATGAATCCGTATGATACAATGGAATGCCATAATCCCCCCAAAGTTTTTCACCCTGATCCGTCAGGAGTTGTCCGAAAACTATTGGACATGGGGCGTAGGGTGATGCAGAACCTTTGCTGAACTCAATAAATGCATGGTTGTCTGATGTGACAGAGTGAATGAACCCAGCTAGCTGTTCAATCGTGTCATCTGGTTCTGCAAAACCTGATTCTTCTGATAGTATGTTGTATCCATTTTTGTTGTATCGTCGAAGGTAGTATCCTGCCAGAAAGAGGTCTTCTTTTACACCTTTTCGGGTACTGTTTTCATGAAAATGAGCACCTGCAGACGTTCTGCGTCTCTCAAAAATAACCACATCCTTGTCCCAGACTAGTCTAGCGGCATGATCATATAATGATAGGCACGCTTTTACGATGGCAAAATTGCCAGGTTCTTCGCTCTGGTATGAGAGCAGCATGCAACCTCCATTCGACTGGGGAAGAACCCAACAATCATCAAAAAACGGATTATTACTGGTTTTCTTTAAGGGCTCTTGCCAGATGGGCTCTCCGGATAAATCAATTTTATGCACACGAATATCTGAGCAATACTCGTTTTGATTGCACGTCCAATAAGCAATATACGACCAATACAAAGTCTGATTTTTATCTAAACTATAATTACCCCAGGCAGTTTTGTATGCATCATACACAAAGTCAGTACTATACAGCTTAAAGGCCAATTCGCCAGACGATTTGACTCCCACTAAAAAGTCAAACCAATTCCCATCTGGCCCCCTGGCCATACCCCCAAAAACCAGCGTTCCATCGGCTGCAATAACCGGTTTCTTTGTACCGCCTACTGTCATAGATGAATTTATTTTTATCATTAAAGGATTCCACAAGGGAACCAAGGTTTCATTAAAACCCTGAACAACAAAACACCACTCATTCGGATTAACCTCTTCTAGATGAATTATATAAATACGACCGTTATCATGAGCGACCGATTTGATCCGAATTGTGTTCAGTGTTTCATAGACCAGAAAGTTGTCATGATCTTGATTTCCCGACTGACCAAACAGCGTACAGGGGATGAATACCAAGAGTGGCAAAAGTAACTTTGACATGCGGTTCAGCACTAGATTTGGGAGGACAATCAAATGTACTAAAAACACCTTAAATCGTCAATGCACTGTACCAGGTTTTCTGTTGATTTTAACCAATAAAACGATGATGACATTAACCACAAAACTAGCAATCATAATCTGAAAATAATCCGTTTTGACATGCTCATAAATCATGAAAACCATGATCGCATAGAACACAGTCACTCCAAGGATAGACTTTAGTAGCTGGTTGGTTGATTTCGATAG
Organism: uncultured Porphyromonadaceae bacterium; assembly: GCA_964444375.1. Lineage (GTDB taxonomy): Bacteria > Bacteroidota > Bacteroidia > Bacteroidales > UBA12481 > JABHCC01. Next base: position 5,583 of record CAYUGX010000285.1, read on the forward strand.
TTTTGCCGGCAGAAAAATGGCCAAAGTCGGTATCGCCACAAACCAAAACAGCAGCAAACTAACCAGGTTCCAGCCAATCAGCAGAGAGTAGGGTACAAGAATCAGGGCCAGCCCGAAAGGGACCACTAAAACACCAATGAGTTTGTCGATAACAATTCTATTCATAACTAAGGCATATTTGGATGTGTTGTTGATTGGCTCGACAGATTTAGTTTGTTTATCATTTCCTGAGCATCCAGTCCAATTCTAGAAAAAGCGAACCATTTTTTCCCAAGATCTTTCAATGAGGCACCAATATGATAAACGGTAGAGTGGTCGATTAGGATAAATCGGTCATGTGATTTAGAATACCGATTAATCTCGATTGTTGGATATTGCTTTTTGAATTTCTTCAAATCAAGAGATAATTGATGATTAATCTGTGAAGTATAAATTGAGGCAGAAACATTATTATCTCGTTTGGCAAGTAAGATTAGGACACTCTCGTCTATGTAATTGTCAATTAGAACAATAGATGATCTAGCTGATTTTATCAAACGAGAAATGAATACATAGGCATCAAATACCTGACCTTCGTAAAAGATTCCCTCTTGTGGTGGTAAAGTTGACTTAATTTCCAGGTCAAACTTATCGAGTCGCTTGTGCAAATTATGTATTTTTTTTTGAAAATTTTA
>CAYUGX010000286.1:0-614 GCA_964444375.1 uncultured Porphyromonadaceae bacterium
GGGTACAAGATCAAAACTCAGGGCAATAGCATAACCAGCCTGGGTATCTCCTGTAATGCTTCCATCTTCAAATAAAAACATCTCTTGAAATTTTTCGAGTGTTTGACCTGCCAGGCTGGTATATTTAGCAAAATCATCTGTTTTGTTCAGAATCTCAGCCGCCTTTGCCAACAATCGGGTAGATCGAATGAAAAATGCGGTATTAAATACTGGCCGAGGAACCTCTCCACCCGTGTTCGGGTAATCTTCGGAGATGATGGTGTTACCGTTTAACCAATCATTATAGGCATGGCCTGTACCATTCATATAAATCAGGTCAGGATTGAGTTCATGAATACGGTCAACATACTTCTTCATTGAATTGTAATGACGCTCAATAACCCGTACATCGCCATAGTTCTCATACAGTCGAAATGGAACAATCAAACCTGCATCAGCCCAACCTGGTGCATTGAAAAACCGGGGCACCAAAGGCATGGCTCGTGGCGACACATCCGAAAATTCTCCACTGGCCAATTGTGCATGGATCACATCAATCCCCCATTTTGAATAGAAGGCTGACATATCGTGATTATAAATCGCGGTCTGGGCGAAAACCTGTGCATCGCCCATCC
>CAYUGX010000286.1:652-6237 GCA_964444375.1 uncultured Porphyromonadaceae bacterium
AGTTGATTTCCCCATTGTGTCCAACGAATATTCTCAACCAGTTTGTTTATCATGTTATTCGAACAGGAAAATGAACCTGTGTTTGGTGTGGAAGAAACCAAAACAATCCCTGTGATATCAGATAGATCCGGTGCATTTCTGAGACCTTCAATTTGGACATACCTGAATCCATGAAAAGTAAACAAAGGTTCGATTACCTGTTCAGTATTGTCAGCCAAAATATACTGGTCGATCTGGGGGGCATTTCTCAAGTTATCTCGATGAACTGATCCATCAGCATTGAGCATCTCTCCATGCTTCAAAACGATGGTATCACTAGGCTCACCTTGCAATGCAATCTTCAACCAGCCTACCATATTCTGTCCCATATCCACGATGTAAACCTGATCTCCTAATTCCTCAACAGCAATCGGTTTGAGTTGTTTTATGACTTCAATCGGTTGATCAAGCTGTGGAGCCAAAACACTGTAGTCCGTTTTTTCAACACTAACCTTCTTCCATGCTGATGCATCAAAATCAGGCATTTGCCAACCCTCAATTTCATGGTTGAAATCATACTCAACCCCCACAAAAATGTCTGCTGATCGTATCGGTCCATCCTCAAAATACTGCCATGACTCATCTGTACCGATCGTTTCAAACGAACCATCCTCATACCAGATATCGAGCTGTCCAAGAAACCTTAGATCCCGTCCATACCATCCACGCCAGGGATATCCTTCGAAATTCCAGTCTATCGGTCCCAATCGACCTGCATACCATCCATCAGCCAGCACCACTGAAATGCAATTCTTAACACCTGTCTTCAAACTACCTATCGGATAGGTTTGATACTGAATTCGCTGGGCATAATCAGTCCAGCCCGGAGCAAGGTATTGTTGTCCAATCTTTTCTCCGTTCATCCAGGCTTCATAAATTCCCTTTGCGCTGGCAGACAGTATTGCCTTTTTGATTGGTTTCTCAATGGTGAAGACATACCTTAACATTGGAGAAGGAGGACAGGTATAATCATCTTTCGCTGCTTGACTCACGGGTAACCCGATCCATTGTGCCTGCCATGTCTTGGCCGTATGACCGGTATGAAAAGAAGCAGGATTACTCCAATCAGATACCTCTTCTTCGTTACTCCAAACTCTCACTTGCCAGTAATACTGGGTGTTGGGTTTAAGCTGATCACCATTATATGCGATTTGATTGCTGTGGATTGAGCTGACCTCACCACTCTGCCAAACCAGGTCTCTGTTTTTTTCTACCTTTTCAATATCCATACCTACCCGAATCTCATAGGCTTGTTGCTCAAATCCAGCCAGTTCACTATTGATTGTCCATGAGAATCGAGGGTGGTCAGTATCAATATGCAGGGGATCACTTAAATATTCACAGTGCAAGTTCACTACCTTGAAATCCTCTTGTTTTACACAGGCCTTACCAATGATAATCACCAGTAAAAACACCAAAAGGTATATGCTTTTCTTTTTCATAGTTGTGCTTATTGCTTAGTTGATAAACTAAATAGGGCTGACAGTATTCAACCGGCAGCCCTTATTTCACAAATTCTCAGTATTCGTTTACAGCTCCCAGCCTTTGCGGTATTCACGTCCAACAAAGCGGTTGGCTTCTTCATGATTAGTGACTTTCATATTCTCACCATCCCACAGCAATCGATTACCCGGAACACGAATGGAAAGATTACCCATAAGTACCATTTCAGTCAATGGTCCGGAGTAGTCGAAATTTGATGTTGCAGGCTCTCCACCTTTACACGCTTCAACCCAATTCATTTCATGCGAGGTCTCAACTCGTTTAAGGGATTTGGGTAAATCTTGGTATTCCATAAACCGGTCTTCGGGGAACATCTGCACATCGCCACCATAGGTGCCACATACAATAATTCCTTTGCTTCCTATAAACATGGAGCCACCTCCCATTGGGATATTTGCACCATCAAGTTCTGCAGGCCATTCGGGCAAAATGCCACCATCATACCATTTCAACTTTACTGGCGGCATCTCTTTACGCGCAGGAAACTTATAGGTAATCATTGTAGCCCGTGGATAAGTCTCGTTATTTTCGAAGCGCTTCCACATTTCCTGAACATCATATGATCTTGATCCTTGAACCCAAATGGGGTACTTCAGCTTTAGCGCATTAAAAACGGGATCCAATACGTGACAGCCCATATCACCCAGAGCGCCCGCACCAAAGTCATACCAGGCCCGCCAATTAAATGGCAAATAGGCTGGATTATATGGTCTATCTGGCGCAGGTCCTAACCACAGATCCCAATCCAGGGTTGAAGGAACTGGTGGGGTATCTACAGGCCGTCCGATACCTTGGGGCCAAACTGGTCGATTGGTCCAACTGTGCACTTCGGTTACATCACCAATTGCTCCTGCCCAGATCCATTCAGCCAGGCGCCTGGTTCCTTCTCCTGATCTTCCCTGATTACCCATTTGTGAAGCGATATTGTATTCTCGCGCAGCCTCGGTAAGCTTTCTCGCCTCAAACACGTTATGAGTCAATGGTTTTTGCACATACACATGCATTTTACGCTTTATGGCGGCCATGGCGGCCACTGCATGGGTGTGATCCGGGGTGGCCACAATGACAGCATCAATAGACTTCTCCTGGTCAAGCATCTTTCTGAAGTCTTTATATTGCTTCGCTTTTGGAAACTTCTTAAAAGTCCCTGCCGCTCGATTAAAATCGACATCGCACAAGGCAACAATATTCTCGCTGGTAACACGGCCGATATTTCCTCCTCCCATCCCGCCTGAACCAACCGCAGCTATATTCAATTTATCACTGGGGGCAATGAATCCTGGCCCACCCAGCACATGCCTTGGAATGATCATTACTCCAGCTGCGGCTATTCCTGACTTCGAAATGAAATTTCGACGTGAGACTGATTTAGTCATGGTTGTGTTTAATTTTTGTAATTTTTAAAGATAGCGAGTTTTAAAGAATTCTAAAATCCCCCATCTTTGTTTTATAAAGCAGATCAGAATATGAATTTAGCAGATAAAACAATTCGTTCATTACTCTTGTTGGTAGCACTATTCATGCTTACATCCAACACGTTCTCGAACTCGATCAATCAGCATAAAGCTCCGAAATTAAGTACTCAGGCTGAGATCAGTCTCATGACTTGTGGACCCGGCGAAGCTGTTTATGCCTTTTTTGGTCATAGTGCACTCTGGGTCTATGATCCGATTCAGGGAATCGATCGCATATACAATTATGGAACTTTTGACTTTAATGATCCCAACTTCTATTATTTATTTGTCAGAGGGGTAGCTGACTATCGTTTATCGGTAACCAATTTTAGAAGTTTCATGTCGGAGTATATCCGCGAAGAAAGGTTTGTAAAGCAGCAGAAACTAAACTTGACTGCTACAGAGAAGCAGTCTCTGTTTGATCGGCTGGAAGAAAATTATCTACCTGAGAATCGCTACTATCGTTATGACTTCTTTTTTCTGAACTGTTCATCTGTCATTAGAGATAAGGTATTTGAAACGGCAGATGGTCGCTTTAGCGTCAAGGAAGATAGTGCAAACACGGCCACTTTCAGAGATCTTTTACAGCCCTATCTCGGCAATGGCTGGCTCGATCTTGGCGTTAACCTTTTATTATCACACAAAGCAGACAAACAGGCCAACGAATGGTACCGAATGTTTCTGCCCGATCACATGTTTATAGAGTTTGGTCGTGCAATCAGTAGTGACGGTGAAGCACTTGCCCCCTCAACTGGGATGCAAACTCTCAACTTGTCAAAAAGCGACCTTCAGGAGAAAAATGGACTAAATTTCTACACAGTGGCCCTGGGCATGCTATTTATCGCTGTAATTTTTCTAACGCAGAAGAAATATCGCTTTTCAAAATGGAATGTAGCACTTGATTTTACTTTGTTCTTTTTGGTTAGTCTTGTCGGAATTTTGCTCACATTCATGTGGTTGTTCTCTGAACATGATGTGCTAAATGCCAATATTAATATATTATGGGCCCTTCCATTACACTTGTTTTTCGCTTTTTTGCTTTTGTTCAAGAATGCAAAGCAGTTAAAACGATGGTATGCTCAATTCTCATTCATTTGTGGAATGGTTTTTTACTTGTTGGCTTTGATCCAAATACAGGTAGTGCCCCTGGGTGTGATCCTGCTTGCTTCAATTATCCTGGTAAGATTGGCCCGTCTGGCCTTTCTTCTTCCAATACGCAATTAAATAGATCGCCAATAAACTGATTAACAAAGGCTCCATACTTTTCTTTTTGCAGGGGTATATAATAGCAATACGGCCTGTTTCAGCAGACTTATCTGACTAAACATTTCATCGAATAGTAACATCCTGGCATAGCTATCCTCTTTGTAATACTCCATGTCTCGTGCAGCTGGATTGTCATCTTGGACAAAGCTCAGCCTAACGGGTATGCTTCTGAAACAATACCATCCCATTGCTTTGAATGTCCATCCCAACTGACTAGCTTCAAGTTGAATACCTAGTTCTTTCCATTGCATTGTCTCATTATCTGACCAGTAGTTTATTCCGTTGGCAAAACGAAAACCCATTTTTAGCTCATCCTGCATTTCTACGCAGAATCGCAATTCATGATTACCAATTGAACCAATACGGCAAGAAAAACCATAGAAGCGCTGTATGTTTGAACTCATATGGTACTGAACAATCTTTTCCCATATTTTCGGTTTGGATGTATAGGTTGATATATACTCCCACTTTGGGTTTAAGCCCTGTCTTTTAAATTGCTCAAAGCAATCGGTCCAGAATTTTTTTTCAAGCTTTATTCTTTCACCATTTGTTTTCATAACTTTCTGTTCGTTGTTTTCTGATACAAATGAAAAAGTCATGACCGTAATGTATTTACGGTCTTCTATTGATATAGATGTTTTTTTTAGGTAGAATGGAAAAAAAAGTGAAATAAATGGCGCTTAACAAGTACGCAACCATTAGATACCGGGTCATTGATCGCTGCATACGAAGCAGAAGTCACCCTTATCCATCCAAAGAAAGTTTACGGCAAGCCTGCGAGGAAGAATTGTATGGCAGCACAACCGGTGAACATATTTCTATTTCCACGATTGAAAAGGATTTAAGTGCACTGAAAAATGAATCCACTTTCGGTTATGCTCCCATTGCATACAATAAAGCTGAGAACGGTTATTACTATACCGATTCAACATACAGTCTGGATCTCCCATTGAGTGAAACAGATATTGAGCTCATCAGATTGGCAACTAACACCTTGGTGCAGTTCAAAGACAGTCAGATTTTCTCAGCTTTAGAACAAGCTGTCGACAAAATCCAGGGCAGGCTAAATGTCATTGGACACATGCATAGCCAGGATACACAATCGATGATCCGCTTTGAAGAATCAGCCCCCTCTACTGGAAACGAACACCTGGCCATTTTGCTCGATTGCATAGAAAACAGAAGCATCATAACGCTCAGCTATACACCCTTCGTAGATGATCAAAAACGAGACTTCATCGTCCACCCCTACTTATTGCAGGAACACAAAAACCGCTGGTATCTAATCTGCTTCGATACTGGCGACAAGAAATTCAGAACCCT
>CAYUGX010000287.1:0-6226 GCA_964444375.1 uncultured Porphyromonadaceae bacterium
ACATGATCAAACGAAGCCTTCAAAGCGCAGCAATCCATGGACTCGGCTGGGTCCCTGGCGACACTTCCACTATAAAGCTGTAGCCTACAATGGTGATCCAATTTTCCTGGAGATCCAAAAAGTATCTGACACTCAAGTTCGATACAGATCAAACGGAACAACCACTCAAGCCAGTCTTCAGGAATTAAAAGACCATTATTTACGCATTGATATTGACAGGCAAGACTATACCATCGAGTGGTCTGAGAATGATTCGAAATACTTTATGAGTTGCAACGGTCTAACGGCTCAAATTGACAAAGTACAGTTGAGACAGAATGGCAACCTTCATCATAACCATCATTCTGGGGAAGATGAAAATGGCAAAGTGATTCAAGCACCCTTGCCAGGTAAGGTATCCCGAATTTTTGTTAGAAAAGGTGAAAAGGTGTCAAAAGGACAGGCCCTGGCAATCATAGAAAGTATGAAGACAGAGAACCAGGTAATATCACCCTGTGACTGTATAGTCGAAGAGACCCCTATTATTCTCGGACACCAGGTAAAAATGAAAGAAGTGTTGTTTACACTTAAACCCGTGATTAAACCCTAATAATGGATAATAACCAATACTACAACCCGTTGATCAGCCCTGAAAATGAGCTGTATCGTAAACGTGTGAGAAAATTTACAGAAACCGTAATCCAACCGGTTGCCCAAAGATTGGATGAAGAAGGTGTATTTTCAGTAGAAACGGCTAAAGCTATGGGTGAGTTTGGATTACTTGGTATTCAAATTCCAAAGCAATACGGAGGACAAGGTCTCGATACCTTGTCGTATATCATCGCCGTGGAAGAGTTGTCAAGAGTTGATGGATCTCATGCTGCCACCGTAGCCCCTCATAACTCGCTCGCTCTAAACCCTATATACAAGTATGGAACCGAAGAACAGAAAGACAAATTCTTACCTATGCTGAGCTCAAGTGGTAAAGTGTGGGGCTTTGGACTTACCGAACCCAATGCCGGATCGGATGCAAATAATACACAGACCACTGCCGTAAAAGATGGAGATCATTGGGTAATTAATGGTCATAAAGTCTTCATTACCAATTCATCTTCTTCAGCGTCTGCTGGGGTTACCATTCAGGCCATTACCGGAGAAAAGGACGGTAAAAAGCAGTTCACTTCGATATTAGTCGAAAAAGGGACTGCTGGTTTTCGCTCAGAACCGATTCACAATAAGATGCTCTGGCGTGCAGCCGATACTGGAAAATTGTGGTTTGACCAGTGTCGTGTTCCAATCAGTAATACACTGGGTGAAGAGGGAAAGGGTGCACATCTAATGCTCGAAACGCTTGATTCTGGAAGATTATCCATTGCAGCCATGGGTCTTGGACTTGCACAAGGGGCCTATGAATTAGCTCTTAACTATGCTCAGAACCGGGTACAATTTGGGAAACCGATATCCAAATTCCAGGCCATTAGTTTTAAACTGGCTGATATGGCAGTGAAACTAGAGTTGGCTAGAAACACGCTCTACAAAGTATGCTGGCAAAAAGATCAAGGCTTGCCATATGGTAAAGAATCTGCAATAGCGAAACTGTATTGTTCTGAAATCGCTAAAGAAATTGCTGATGAGGCTTTACAAATACACGGTGCTTATGGAGTCATTCGCGATACAGCAATTGAACGATTCTATCGGGATCAACGCATCCTTCAAATTGGTGAAGGCACTTCCGAAATACTGCGATTAGTCATTAGTCGACACATCGGTATAAAATAAACACTCATGTCTGAAGATCGTAAAAAGGATCATATCGAGCTGGCTTTTTCATCCCAAACAGGAATCCAGCACCTGGATAGTCGCTTCTCTTACGAACCCCTCATAGCTGCACATCCATCAGACACTTTACACCCATTCTCTTTTCTGGGCAAAACCATGCATGCACCAATCTGGATCTCATCAATGACCGGAGGTACTGAAAAAGCCATGCGAATCAATCATAATCTGGCACGAGCCGCCCGCGAATTCGGGTTGGGAATGGGACTCGGCTCTTGCCGAATACTGCTTGAAGAAGATCAATACCCAGAGCAGTTTATGCTGAAAGACATTATCGGTGATGAGGTACCCTTTTATGCCAACCTGGGCATTGCTCAAATTGAAAAAGCCGTCGCCCATGGTGAGTATGAATCGATCAATGCAATGATGAGCAGATTAGGAACAGATGGCTTAATCGTCCACATCAATCCATTGCAAGAATGGTTTCAACCCGAAGGCGAACGATTGCAAAAAGCGCCCATTGAAACCCTATCAGCATTCATTGAACACATTGAATTCCCGGTGGTGGTTAAAGAAGTCGGACAGGGAATGGGACCATCCAGTTTGCATGCATTGATGCAATTACCTTTGCAAGCCATCGATTTTGCGGCTTACGGCGGTACTAACTTTGCCAAGCTTGAATTAAATCGATCTATACCCCAGAGGAAAGAAATCATGATGCCCTTGTCCTATGTCGGACACTCTGCTGCTGACATGTTGGATGAGGTGAATAAACAGGCGCATACTCTTGGCCATAATATGAAAGTGAAAGAGATCATTGTTTCAGGGGGGATCAAGTCCTTTTTAGATGGTTATTATTTCATTCGAAAATCAAAAATACCGGCTATTTATGGTCAGGCATCTATGTTTCTGAAATATGCCCAGGAAGATTATGAATCATTACAACAATTCATCCAATATCAAATAAATGGGCTCGCTGTGGCGCAATCATATTTAACCCTTAAAGAATAATCCCATGGATTTCATTAACGGTTTCTCACAAAAAACGCCAGCAGAAAAAGTTGAAGAAATCATAAAACATACACCGCTCACCCCTGGTTCTCTGCGGATTCTGAAAGAGGCCATGCACCCCAATCCAAAGGTTTGGAAAGCCTTTTCTCAATTTACAGAAAATGTTATTTCGGGATACCATCTCCCATTTAGCATTGCTCCAAATTTCGTAATCAACGGTAAACTTTATCATTTGCCCATGGTTATCGAAGAGAGTTCTGTCGTTGCTGCTGCTTCATGGAGTGCAAAATTCTGGTCTCAAAACGGGGGTTTTACAAGCACGGTAGTTAATGATCTGAAAGTGGGTCAAATTCACTTTACCTGGAGTGGGTCTCAAAACCAGCTAGATGGCATTAAAACCGAGCTGGAAAGTTACATGACTGCTCAAATTGGGAACCTCACTAAAAATATGGAGCAAAGAGGTGGTGGGATTGTTGGCTTTGACTGGCTGAATCTCAATAGCGAAATGTCGAATCTGTTTCAGTGTCGAGTTACCTTTCGAACGGCTGATTCTATGGGAGCCAACTTCATCAATACTTGTCTTGAAGAGATGGCCAAGCAACTAACCGGTTATCTGACGACTCAATATTCATCAATACCTGCTCCCGAGGTCATTATGGCTATTTTGTCAAATTACACTCCAGAATGCCTGGTGCATTGTACCATTGAATGTCCAATCGATCGGTTTAGCCAGATCAAGGGAGTTGATGATCCGCTTCGATTTGCTGAGCGTTTTGTCTCTGCAACTGAAATAGCTCGTTTTGACCCGTATCGTGCTGTGACCCACAATAAAGGGATTTTCAATGGAATGGATGCTGTTGTTTTGGCCACAGCCAATGATTTCAGGGCGTTTGAAGCTGGTGGTCATGCCTTTGCCAGTCGGAACGGGCGATATAGTAGCCTGACCAGTGCCAAATTGGTGAGAAATTGGTTCAGTTATACACTCGAAATACCGATGGCTGTGGGCGTGGTTGGCGGATTAACAAACTCTCACCCTATGGCAGCTTTGTCTCTGGAATTATTGGGTCAGCCCACTGCAGGTGAACTCATGCAGATCATTGCCGCAGCTGGATTGGCAAATAACTTTTCAGCCATCAAAGCTTTAACCACAAGTGGCATACAAAAAGGTCATATGCGGATGCATTTGTCCAAAATCTTGTTGAAACTAGGTGCCTCAGCAGAGGAATCAAAATACATTACTGCTCAACTTGCCGGACAAACCATTAGTTACCAGGCTGTTGAAATATTATTAAATCAATTCAGGAATCATAGCTAATTGTATCACATATCGATCAAATGCCAAACTGCTGCTATCAGGTGAATATCTTGTATTGAGAGGTGCCCGGGCTTTGGCACTGCCTCTTCGTTATGGCCAGACTATGGATGTTAGAGTTGGCCAACAGTCAGACCGCACACTATACTGGGAGGTCAATGATTTACAATCAAACTGGTTTTGGGTAAGATTAAGTACACAAACATTCAATGTGATCGATACAAATTCGCCTCTTCAAGCCGAAACCCTGATTAAGGCATTGCATGCCTGTAAAGAACTTCGACCTTCATTCCTCAATGAATCAAGTTCATATCATGTTGTTAACACAATTGATTTCAACCCTAATTGGGGATTGGGCACCAGCTCCACCTTTATCAACAACCTGGCTCAATGGGCTCAGGTAGATCCCATGGTACTCCATGATGAGCTGTCCAACGGATCCGGGTACGATATCGCCTGTGCTGGATCATCCTCTCCACTAATCTTCCACAAAACAGACGAAGGTTCAAAGGCAATTCCCGTTCATTGGTTTCCATCTTTTGCAGATCAATTGGGCTTCGTATATCTCAATAGAAAGCAAAGTAGCCGGCAGAGTGTCAGAGATTTTACAGGCAGAAAAGTCACTCCTGAACAAATAGAACAGATCTCAACGCTTACCGACAACATTGTATCTTGCCATGATGTTAAAAGATTCAGAGAACTGATAGAGAAGCATGATACAATTATGGCAGGCATTCTTGATCAATCCACGATTCAATCAGCACTGTTTAAAGACTTCAATGGATCAATAAAATCTTTGGGAGCCTGGGGAGGAGATTTCGCACTGGCTGTTTGTCAAGCAGGCTTCTCAGCAATGGCTGACTATTTTGTAAAAGAAGGGTACCCAACGTTGTTGCCCTGGGATATTGTTTTAAACACTGAAGATGTATAAGGTATGCGAGTAGAATGGTCAGCACCTGCCAATATTGCCCTGGTAAAATACTGGGGAAAAACTGGAATCCAGATTCCAGCGAATCCCTCAGTTAGCTTGACTTTAGACCGAGCCCGTACCGATACCATAGTGGAGCCACATAACAATAAGCCCCCGGGATGGACCTACTTATATGACGGACAGCCTCAAGCACAGTTTGAAAACAAAATCCTTCATTTCTTTACTTTGATAGAAAATGAGTTGGCTTGTCTGACTGATTTTCATTTTGACATCAACAGCATGAATAATTTCCCCCATTCCGCAGGCATATCATCTTCAGCTTCGTTCATGTCTTCGTTGAGTTTATGCTTGTGTGACATTGAACGATCGACTACCGGATGGGAACCGACTGAGGAAGAATTTTATCAAAAAGCCTCAAAACTGGCACGTTTAGGTTCAGGAAGTGCTGCCCGGTCAGTGTATGGAAAGGCGGCCATTTGGGGCAAATGTGATATTGAGAACAGTGACGATGAATTTGCGGTACCCCTTGGTGACATTCTCCACCCTGTTTTTTCTACTTTCAAAGACGCTATTTTGATTGTCAGTACCTCGCCAAAACCGCTTTCTTCAACGCGTGGTCATGAACTGATGAATCAGAATCCCTTTGCTCCGGTACGTTATCTGGATGCTCGCAAAAACCTGTCAAGGATTCTAGGCGCTTTGCAAAACGGTGATTTGGATACTTTTATTGATGTATGCGAATATGAAGCACTCAACCTGCATGGACTCATAATGTCATCACCCGGGAGTACCATCCTCATGGAGCCCAATACGTTAAAGCTAATTAATACCATACAGGAGTTTCGAAGACAATCCCGGATAAACTGCTGTTTCACGCTGGATGCAGGCCCCAATATCCACCTGCTCTATCCAGAAAGTGAGAAAGAAGTTGTGAAAGAATTTATTCAGAATGACCTGATTCCTTATTGTGAAAAGCAACAATGGATAGATGATGGTGTGGGAAAGGGACCGGATAAAATACAATAAAACCTTATTTCATGAGTCAAATGGGATTTCCAGCGAAAATCCTCCTTTTTGGAGAGTATTCTGTACTGCAAGGTTCGAATGCATTGTGTATTCCCTTCTCCAAATTTAGCGGTCGTTTTTCTGATGCCTGTTCTTCTCAAAACCACCCTTCAACAATTCAACAGTCACAAATATTCCTTACTGAACTCTAT
>CAYUGX010000288.1:0-6190 GCA_964444375.1 uncultured Porphyromonadaceae bacterium
AATTTTCATTTGATAGATATGTTATAAGGTTGTCCTTAAAAAGTAGGATAAAGGTATAGTATTATTCTCGTGAGGCTTATGAGATTTTAGAGGTTTAGAAATGTTTGATAGCAGGTAAATGCGGTCTATTGCTTGTCTTGCTGGATTTACCTATTTTGAAAGGTCAAATCAAAACCAGAACATAAAATGGCCATTGATCGAAGAGAATTTCTGACAGGTGCTGCTGTCATTGCAGGTACGACCCTAATTGGTGCTACGGGTTGTGCAACTGATCAGCAAGAAACAACTGGGAGAAAAAACAAAAAGCCCGCGCAAGGCTCAATCCAAAAAATTTCTGAAGTAACAAAACCGCTTGCAATCACGATGGTTGATTACAGTTGGATGCTGAAACACCATAGATACGGTGCATATGAGGATCATGACAAGTTTTTTACTGAACTGGTTGAGCGCGGTTATAATGCGGTTCGCATGGACTGTTTTCCGCAGCTGATTGCAGCTGATGAAAAGGGTGCAGTTCAGGAAACCTTTATCCATAAAAAAGAAGATCGAAGAAGGCTGCTTTGGGGCAATGACTTTTCGATTCGATCCAATCCCCGAAAAAGCCTGATTGAGTTTCTAAGCAAGTGTCGAGAGTTTGGTGTGCATGCTGGACTGGCTACCTGGTTTATACATCATGGTACCGATCGATCAAAAATATTCCGGGGAGTTGATGATTTTGTCAGAGCCTGGGACGAAACACTGACCTTCGTGAAGGATAATGGTCTGATGGATGTGGTTACCTACGTAGATGTGCTCAATGAATACCCATTGGCTCATGGGTTAACATGGCTCGATGAACAAATAGATAAGCGCAGCGACGTTAAACTCTTTAAAGCCAATAATCCCGATGCCAATATACCACCAGAAGGTAGCTTTGAAACTGATGGCTGGTTCAATGATTTACAGGTTGTTTACTACCAGTCTTTCATGCGTGACAGCATCAACAAGCTTAAGGCAAAATGGCCAGAGCTTGATATTTTTGCCAGTGAAACAGGAATGCCTGTCCCTCAGGATTATGTGAATTTTGATGCGATCGACAAGCATTTCTGGTTCATCCACAGCAAAGAACTGGCAGAGAAAACCGGCTTCAGGCGCATGACCCGAAATAAACCCAGTGATGTGAGTTTTCATGATACCTACTACAAGGGTCTAAAGCAGTGGGATGAAAACAAGGAAAGATGGGGCCTTTGGATGGAAGGCCGGATTAAAATGTGTGCAGACCTCGGGAGAAAGTATGGTGTCCCCGTAGGTAATACTGAGGGTTGGGGTGCCGTTTTCTGGGAAGATAATCCAACCATTGATTGGCGTTTTATCAGGGAGGCTGCGGAAATTGCGGTACCACTTGCAGTGAAACACGGGTACAAATTTATCTGCACTTCCAATTTCACCTGTCCTCAATTTATCGGTATGTGGGAAGACGTTAAGTGGCACCAGCATCTGACCAACATGATAAAGGCTGGGTGATGTTGTAAGACATCATTTGTTCTAACTTAATTTTACTAATTTCGGTAACATAATAACAACTAAACCATTAAGCCATTATGAAAGCAAAGCATTCAAAATCGTTCCAGTTGATTGGTCTGGCATTCCTAATCATCTTTTCTTCGTGCTCACTTCAAAAGAAAAAGATCATTATGGAAGGAAAAGACAGGCTGGCAGCCTGGGAAACCCATCTGGAGATGGAACAGAACTCGTCTTTTAATGGCCTTAAATGGCAATTTATCGGCCCGAAGAATACAAGTGGGAGAATGACTGATGTGGCCGTGTCACCCGATAAAGACTACATACTCACTGCAAGTGCGTCAGGTGGAGTTTGGAAAACTACTGATGACGGAGAATCCTGGAAACCGATTTTTGAGAAGGAAATTTCCTCATCTATCGGAGATATAGCCATTGCACCAAGTGATAAAGATATCATCTGGGTAGGAACCGGTGAGTCAAATATTTTCAGAAGCTCACATGCAGGCTGTGGAATCTATAAATCAACGGATCAAGGCAAAACCTTTACCCATATGGGGCTTGAGAATTCTAACACTATTTCCCGAATAGTGGTTCATCCTGAGAATTCCGATATAGTTTTTGTCGGAGTATCTGGTAATGAATGGACACCAAATGAGGAGAGAGGATTTTATAAAACTACTGATGGGGGAGAAACATGGACCAGAACCTTACAGAAAGATGATTTAACTGGTGTGATTGATGTGGATATGGATCCTACCAATCCAGATATTCTATATGCTGCAACCTGGCAGCGGGTAAGGAAGAAATGGAACGATCCTAGAACTGAAGCTGATTATACCGGCTGCTCCATTTTCAAGTCTGAAGACGGTGGCGAAACCTGGACTGAAATTTCAGACGGATTAATGGAACCACAACACCGGGGACGAATTGGAATTGATATTTCGTATTCTAATCCTGATGTTGTTTATGCCTATATAGACGATTATGAAGTAGTCAGAGAACCTACTGAAGCGGAGAAGAATGATACTTACGGACTCCCATCATGTGGTTTCATCAGGGGAGCACAATTGTTCCGTTCTGATAACAAAGGTGAATCCTGGCAACGAGTCAGCCCATTGGATAATCCTGTTCTGCAAAGGTTATGCAATACATACGGATGGGTTTTCGGACAGATCAGTGTGGATCCAAACGATGAAAAAACAATATACCTCCAAGGTGTGTCTGTGGGTGTGACCAGAGATGGTGGCGAAACCTGGGAGCGGTTTAGAACAGCTGGAGGTGATAACCATGGAATATGGATTGATAATGACGACAGTCAACATATTATACTCAATAACGATCATGGTGTTCATATAACAAAAGATGCAGGTGAAAACTGGCTGAGTTCATCCGGTAGGGTACCGGTAGTACAATTTTTCAACGTAAACTATGACATGTCGGAGCCATTTAAGGTGTATGGTTCTATTCAGGATCATGGAAGCAGACGAGGAGAAGTAATTCTTAGTAATGGGAGGGACAAAATACCTGCAGTTGATTGGGAAGGAGCTCCCGGAGGAGAAGGGAGTCATCATGCTATAGATCCTACTGATCCAAATGTGGTGTATTCAGCTGGTTTTTACGGAACTTTATCAAGAACCGATTACAATAAGCCAGATACAGTTGAAAGAAGAGGCAGAGATGGAGAAATGATGACTTACATCAGCCCATCCACCAGAAAAAGTATAGTGCCCAAGGCTGAGGAAGGTGAAGTTCCACTGCGAGGAGAATGGCTCGCTGCATTTACTCTTTCTCCACATAATCCAAAAACGATTTATCACGGTATGCAGTATCTCTTCAAGTCAACAGATCAGGGAGATACATGGGATAGAATCAGCCCAGACCTTTCACATAATAATCCTGACCATTTTGGTGACGTAAAACATCAGACCATAACTGCGGTATCTGAATCACCGTTAAAGCAGGGATTACTGTATGTGGGAACAGATGACGGAAGGTTGTGGGTAACCCAGGATGATGGTGGTGAGTGGACTGAAATCGTAGAAGGTATTGCAGAAGACAGATGGATTTCAAGAGTGGAAGCATCCCGGTTTGATGAAGGAACCGTTTACATGAGTCAGAACGGAAAAAGGGATGACGACTTCACTGTTTATGTGTGGAAATCTGAGGATTATGGGGCAACCTGGACCGACATCTCCAATAATATACCTTTAGGAACTGTGAATGTGGTCAGGGAAGATCCAGTAAATCAGGATATATTATATGTAGGAACAGATGTTGGAGCATATGTATCACTCAATGGTGGAGAGGATTGGGAAGTTCTCGGCAGCAATCTGCCATCCTGTTTCGTACACGACCTGATCATTCACCCTCGGGATAACATCATCGTGATTGCTACCCACGGTAGGGGTATGTATGCGATGGATGCCAATGAGATTAATGGGGGGAAATAATACAGCTCCAACGGGCTAGATAATTTATACGCCTCAGCTAAAAAGAAAGGCCGGTTTTTGACTGGCTTTTTTTTTGCCAGCTCCCAGCAGGTTTCACCGTTATCTGAAGGTCGACATCCCCAATCGAAAAGTAGAGGGCCTGGTTTATTGGGGCATGGAATTATAAATTCAGATTTCGAATAGGGTAGATAATGAATTGATTATAAAAACCTGACAATAAACTCAGAACCTACGTTTTCTTTACTTGAAACTTCAATGCTGCCCTTGTGCAGTTCTACAATCCACTTGCAGATTGCCAGTCCAAGCCCACTACCGCCGAGTTTTCTAGATCGTGATTTATCAACCCGATAGAAACGATCAAAAATTCTACCTATGTCTTTGCTTGGGATTCCAATACCAGAATCCTTAATAATAAATTCGATTCCTGAACTGGTTGATCTCAAAATAATATCAATAGATCCCATTGGTTTAGAGTACTTTACGGCATTATCGATGAGATTCCATAAGAGCCTGGTTAACAGCTCATCATTGCCTTGAATCTCAATATTTGGTTCTATTGATGTTTTAACATTAATTTCTTTCACTGATGACAGGATTACTGCATCAGATGCAACTTCAGATGTGATTTGGCTGAGATTTACTAATTCAAAGTGATATTCGATCTCATGAGTGTCTAGAGTATGAATCAGCAAGAGTTTATCTGCTATAGATGTCAGGTATTGAATCTCCTCAAGAATCTTTTCCAATTGACGACTTTCAATTGTTGATGGAGGATTGTTTAATATTTCTTCTATTTCACCCTGAATGATAGTTAGTGGGGTCCTGATCTCATGTGCAGCATCGTGTGAGAATTGTTGAACCATGATAAATGATCTTTCAAGTCTATCTATCATTAGATTCAGAGTATTTCCAAGTTGACTAATTTCATCCTGACCATCCGAAACTTTGATTCGCTCACTGAGGTTTTTCGCAGTAATCTGATTTGTTGTTTGGGTGATTCGTTTGATTACTCTCAACATTCTTAGGGTAATATAAAACCCACATAAAATTGACAGCAGGATACCAAAAGGGGCAATGAAAAAGAAGATCTGAAGGATACGTTTTTCAACCGCCATGATGGTTGATAAATCATAACCTAAGTAAAGACTATAGCCCTTTTTGTCAATTAGTGAAACACTGAAACTAATCCCATACAGTGACACAGTCTCGGTCTTTTCTTCCTCAAACCTCAAAGTCTGAAATGTTTGTTTAATCCCTGCATATTCGCTCCGAGAATTTGGCTTATATTTACTTGACATGTACATTAATTCATCTCCGCAAAATACCATCAGGAGATATTTGTCATCCGCAACATCAGTGATCTCTCTCAGGTCGTAAAACTCTGTATATCTTCCTCGTACCATATAGTCTAAGAACTTATCAGAGGGCTCAGGGGGAGATCTGAAATCTCTGAGCATTTTCTCAATTCTTGGGATCCTGTCAAAAATATCTTTGTCAATTTCATTACGCAATTGATAGCCAAGAATACTATACATAGTAACAAAAATGACTGAAATGATTATGGTCACCAGAACCGTGTACCACAGAATAATCTTGCTTTTATAGCTACGAAACATCGTATTTATCGTATTTAAACATGTAGCCGTATCCTCTTACAGTCTTAATGAATTTTTTATCATAGCCTTCATCAATTTTTTTCCTGAGACGATTAACATATACATCGATGAAATTCGTACCACGATCAAAATTGTAGTGCCAGACATGCTCTGAAATTGTTATTCGATTCAAAGCTCGATTTGTATTATAAATGAAGAACTCAAGCAGGGCATATTCTTTAGCTGATAGCTCAATTAGTGTATCACCTCTTCGAACTTCATGTGTAACTAAGTCTACATGTAGGCCATTGAAAGTCAATCTGGTTTCTTTTTCAGGTTGGTTTCGACGCAATAATGCTCGTGTTCTGGCCAATAACTCTCCAAATGAAAATGGTTTAACCAGGTAATCATCAGCTCCCTGATTCAATCCTTCAATTCGGTCTTTAACACTTCCTAATGCAGTTAATACTAATACTGGTGTGTTTATTTTGTTGGTTCTGATGGTTTTCAACAAAGAAATCCCATCAATTTTTGGAAGCATTAAGTCAAGGATTATGACATCATAAGTATCGTCAAATGCTTTGTCCAGGCCATCTTCCCCGTCAAATGCTACGTCAACAATGAATCCCTCGCTTTCCAGTCCAC
>CAYUGX010000289.1:0-6187 GCA_964444375.1 uncultured Porphyromonadaceae bacterium
TGACCTCTTTTTTCCCAGAGGTTGACAAATACTTCCTGTACCAGGTCCTTAGAAATATCCTTGTCTTTCACCAGACCCAGCGCGAAGTGAAACATTTTCTTGCTGTAGTTATGATAGATAGCATCAAATGCTTCAGCATCGCCCTCTTTGAATCTTTTTAGTATTTTTCTGTCTTCCGGCATCTGGTATTCGATGATTCAGGTATTTCTTTGATGCTGAGATGCGGAAAAGATACGCTTTTTTTCAATATCGGGCGTATGAGATTTTATTTGCAGGCTCGCTTATTTGCAGTATGTGGGTCGACTTATAATCTGATTTAGCGGGAATTTGATTTACCTCTTACGATGAAATTGAATGATAACAATGTTATGATTACGACGGGTTTGGCATATTCGCAAAAGCGCGTCCCTTTCAGGTCGCACATCATTTGCGAAAAAGCCAATCCCTGAGATGTTATTAACCCCGGAAAAATCCGCCGCAGGCGGAAATGCCCCGCGCAGCGCGGCTGGAAAAGGGATGGAGCTGTAGTGAGGTTGGATTGAACTGCTGGATTCTGCGAGCACATTCGTTGAGCACGCAGGCTCGGTAAGGTTATCTGAGCTGAGCTCGTAGAATCTGTTCCTCGCCACGAGCGACATGGCGCTTTAATTATTCCATCCATGCATGAAAGTAACGGTCATTGACTAGCTCTCATGAAAGGTCCTGTTTTTCTGGAATTGTTTGTCGAAAACAACAGGTAAAAGAAAGGAAAAAGAGGCGGAAGTGGATATACCCCGCATTCGCATCCATCTATCCATGAAGGAGGTAATCAGTAGAATTTCTGTAACACTTTTAACAGGTATCAATTTTTTTCGTAATATGGGTAAGAATCTAGCTGGTTAGAATTGGTTTCTACTAAAGCCGAGGTATGCATTTCGCCTTTTATACACTCAGAATCATTTCAAAGATCCTTTATCATTTCGGATTCTCTTTGATACTTCTCTTTGTTCTCACTGGTCTCCGTGGGCAAGATGATATTGCAATAGCAATAAAAACATATAATACTGCTGATGGTTTATCTGATAACGCAGTTACGGCCATTACCCAGGATTCAAATTGCTTTCTATGGATTGGCACACAGTCCGGGCTAAATAGATTTGATGGATATAGTTTCATTAGATACAGTCCAGGGAATCAGACAAGTAGAGTATCCGATGGTGAAATAATTCATGATCTTCATTTCCAGAATAATACACTATGGATCTGTACGGATAAGAGGTTAATGACGTATCATTCAGCAGAGGATATATTTATAGAACAACATTTTCATGGCTCCTATCTGGAAAATCCTGCAACAGTGTTTACCAGGATTTTTCCTGGTCAGGACAGCCTGTTTTGGTTAATGAATGATTCAATTCTTCTTAGGATAGTACATGAACCCGATCTGGAAAATAAGTACAGAGTAGATAAAAGAATTGTACTTGAAAAAAATGAAACCCGATCCCGTCTCAATTACATGTATGAAGATCAATACAATTCTTTGTGGATAGGCACTTCTGATGCATTACATACTATTTCGATCACAGACGATGCTGAGGTGCAGGTTCTTGATAATCGAAGCATTATTTTTGACGAGGCCGTTATAAAAATTGCGCCAGTTGATGAGAATAATTTAATCATTACACGTGCAGATTCCCATCTTTTGAGGATGAATATTCACACCGGCATGCATGAAATTCTTCCAGGCTTAGAGATCCCATCAACAACTGACCTCTCCTTGACTGATGTTATTGTCGACAATCATGAAGGACTCTGGATTGCCCATGCCAATGCGGGTGTTAGCCGGTATGATTTAAATCAAAAACGTTTTACTTCTCACTTTTTCGATCAACTTGATAATTTGGATAACCTGTATGAGAATTATGTGAACCGCTTATTCAAAGACAGGTCAGGATCCATTTGGGCTTGCACAATGGGAGGGTTGGCTAGGATTGATGTTTCGGAGAACAACCTAAAAGTGTTCTCTCAATTTGATTTTAGAACTTATACTTCTACTCCTGGAGATATCAGTACCATATATGTTGACAGTGACAGATATATTTGGCTTAATCATTGGCTTGACGGACTTTTCAGATTTTTGGATACAGGACAGAGTCTGGAAGACCACACACCTGAGATTCTTAAACGAAGCTCCACAAAGGCCACCCTGCAACGTATCTTAGATATTTTTTCTCCTGAAGAACATATATTCTGGTTTTGCTCCGGGTATGGCCATGGTATATTCGAATACCTCATTGATGACAAGCAAGAGCTTTTGATAAAGCAATTCAGGATGAGCGATGGTTTACCGTGTGACAGTATCAATCTCATTTTTCGGGATTCAGAACGACAGATCTGGGTTGGAACAAAAGGTGGCTTAGCAAAATATAATTATGAACGCAGGACGTTCACCAGCAGATTGAATAACAGCGATAGCCTCTATAGCTATGGTTTAGAAATATCCGCCATTGAACAGTCAAAAGACGATCTGTGGTTCGGAACAGAGGAAGGAATGCTCATACGACATCCTTTATCTGCCACCAACCAATGGAATAATCCGAAGGTATATATACCCCCTGGAGGATGGATTTTTAGCATGAAATTTACGGGTGACAATACACTCTGGCTGGGCACGTGGAATGGTCTGTTCAAGTTTAACATACTGGATGAGTCATGGGAAAAAGTAGAGGATGAATACCTTGGGAACAATTCGGTTAGTGAGATTCAGTATGGAATAGATGGGGAATTATGGTTAGGAACATTAAATGGTCTGGTACGGTTCAATCCACTCACCAATGAATCCTATGCATTCAGTCCGGGGGAAGGGGTTCGCTTAAATCACGTTAACTACAGGGCAAGTGATCAGAATAGTGCGGGAACCCTGTACTTTGGAACCAAGGGTGGTTTGGTATATTTTCATCCGGATCAGATGGTTCAATACAGTTATCCGCCAAGAGTGAAAATAAGCCGGCTTTTAGTTGATAATCTGCCTGTCAAAATTGATCAATTTATTTCAGATGAAAATGACATCTATGATTATCAGATGGTTTTACCTTTTGATAAGAACTCTATCTCATTTGAATTTATCGGTCTTTCATATGTAAAACAGGATCTGAACAAATATGCATACCGACTTGTGGGCCTGAACGAGGATTGGTACAATACAGATTTTCGCAATCGCTTTATAAATTATTCTAATTTATCACCCGGTAACTATGTATTTGAAGTAAAAGCCTCAAACTATGATGGATTTTGGAGCCCCGATATTCTAAGGGTAAATGTGCAGATTAAGCAAATATTCTGGAAAAGTAAAGTTGCCATAGTCGTTTATATCTTATTTGCCCTGATAGTCAGTTTCCTGATAAACCTGGATATCAGATCCCGAAGGAAATTAAGAGAAGCTTTGTCACGTGAGAAGTTTGAAAGAAAGAAAATCGAAGAGATAAATGAACTCAAACTTCGGTTTTTTACGAATGTTTCTCATGAGATCAGGTCACCATTAACCATGATCATCAATCCAATTGAAAAATTATTAAAAATCGAATTCCGCTCTGACGCAAAGAAAGAATTGGGAAGAATTAAGACCAATGCAACCCGCTTGTTAAATCTGGTAACTCAATTGTTGGACTATAGAAAGATTACCCTGCATGGAATGTCAACCTTTTTTATCAAAGGAAACATAGAAACTTTTGTTTCAAAACAAGCACAGATAAGAAAACAACTGGCGGAACATCGTAATCAGACCATTATATTCAAATCGGAATTGAACGAGAAGCTATTTGTATTCGATAAATATATCCTGGAGAAGATCATATCAAATTTAATTTCAAATGCATGCAAATTTTCTCCTGCAAATAGCGAAATAACTATATTACTTAAGGATGCTGAGCTTGGGAACCATCAAGTACCACAGAATGGTATTACAATCTCTGTAATCGACAAGGGAAGAGGGATACCCGAAAAATATCTGGATAAGGTATTTGACCGTTTTTTCCAGGTTAATTCGGATGGTTCAGGATCGGGTATAGGATTATCATTGGTTAAAGAACTTGTATTGGCCCACAAGGGAACAATTGCAGTTGAGAACAATCCCGATGGAGGGAGTCACTTTAAAGTATTTCTCCCTCATATGCAACCAGACAGGAAATCCGCTACTGAGTCAGAAGGCCCATTCCGAGCTGAATCTCTTATAGGTCTTAAGCGATCCGCTGGTATTGGAACAGCCCCTGCAGAGCGTTACATAAACTTGCCATCAGCGCCAATCAATCCTAAGCTGTTGTTCATTGATGATGACAAAGAAATATTGAATTATCTGGAAGAAGAATTTGAACATACCTACACCGTTTTTCAAGCGCATGATGGAAAAGAAGGATGGAATACCATACGTAAAATACACCCGGATATAGTTGTCTGTGACATACAAATGCCTGAAGTAAATGGATGGGAACTATGCAAGTCGCTCAAATCAGATATGGAATACTCTCATATACCTGTTATTCTACTAACAGTTGAAGATTCTGATGATTCAAGGGAAAGGGGTTACGATTGCGGTGCCGATTCATACCTTGAAAAACCCATTAATCTAAATCTCCTGCATACCCGCATACAAAATATATTGAAGGCAAGAGAAAAGTCAAGGATGAAATATCAGAAAGCTATAAACATTGAACCCAAAGAAATTGCATCATCATCAATGGATGAAAGATTCCTTAAAAGAGCTCTTGAAATCATTGAGAACAATATTGACAATCCCGACTTTAACACTGAAGCATTCAGTAAGGAAATAGCCGTAAGCAATACACAGCTGTATAAGAAACTCAAGTCATTGATCGGCCTGTCAGCATCGGAATTCATTAAGGATATACGCTTAAAAAGGGCCGCTCAGTTGTTGAAGAATAATAGTCACACCATAAGTGAAATTGCATATATGTGTGGTTTTGCTGATCCCAAATACTTCAGCAAATGTTTCAAGAATCAGTTTGGAATAAGTCCGAAGCGATATGCCTATAGCAACACCACAATATTTCCATAGCCTGAAATTTTTTCCTGTATCATTCTCACTATGTTAATTGGATAAAGGCTCCAGCTTTTTGGTAATTTAAGCTACGTAAATTATTCTTTAATCCATTTCAATTTTGCGATTCTAATTCCATCCAATTCAGGATTAAGCGCAGCGATATACCATTGTTTATTGTGGTAGACAAGCTCTATTGCAGCCACCGATAGACTGTTTACGATATAGCCTTCATCGGTGTCAATACCGAAATTTAAAGGATCCTTCGATCTGTATATATTGGTCTTGTTGTTAGGTCCGTATGCCTGAGTTCTGAACAGATAGTAATATCCGTCTATTAATACCACATGCGGACATTCATGGACGCCCCACCCCGGCCCACTCGTTTTTCCACCTCTGGAAACTACAATACGATCACTCCAATGCACAAGGTCCTTCGATGTTCTGCAGTATACTGCCCCGTCACTTTCATAAGCTTTTTCGTCCCACAAACCAGCACCGGTAGTATAATAATTATAATACGTGTCTTCTATCTTTATAACCATCGCATCGCGTGTATTGGTACCTGCTCCATCTGTAAACATGGCTGTAACTCTTTCCATATTATCTTGAATCACCCGTTCAAATTGTTTCCCATCCTTACTGACTGCCATACAGATGGCGTTCCAGTCTCCATAAAACTTTTTCCATGTATCATCTTCTCTTATAACATGTGGAGCCTGCAAGCCACCAGATGTTTCACCCACTTTGGTATCTGCTCTCATTGCCACACCTTTGGGAGTCCAGTCGGAGTCGGTAATGTTCTTCCCTTCCCAGCAATGAAATAAACGTGTTTTCCCAGGATCCTTCGTACCACGAATACAAGACCAAAGCTGCCAGGTACCATCCTGTGCCTGCCAAATGCCAAAATCAACCGGTTGTTGATTCTGTCCTGTTAATTCTCCGAGATCCGGATTATTAGCTACTGGCCACCAATCGCCATCAATAACCGGTTTTAACTTCTCATTTGGTCGATTACTTCTACTGCTTCCCTCGATAGAAGATGCAAGAAAACCAAGTAAAAAAGTCAACAACAAAACATTGGGACAAAGAACAAAACTGTTTTTATGTATACTTAATGCCCATAAATTTTTTTCTGCCCATAATTTTTTTTTC
>CAYUGX010000290.1:0-6187 GCA_964444375.1 uncultured Porphyromonadaceae bacterium
CAAGTGAAAGTAAGACATCAATTATTGAAGTGCTTATTCCACATTCAGTTCAAAAGAATACCATCTATCTGCATATGGATGCTGGCGATTCATCCCAGCTGTTACCCTATCCACTCGACATTCTCTTGCTATATCATCTCAGTCAATGGCACCCCCTTTTGATTATCCATGGGGCTGGCTTACATATGAATCATGTCGGCTATCTCATGGTCGGACAATCAGGAGCTGGTAAAAGCACACTGTCAGGTCTGGCCCGTCAGGCAGGAGCCCATGTCATTCAGGACGACCGAATCGTGCTCAGAAAGATCAAAAACAAGTGGTTCATGTTTCCGCTCCACCTGACTGGACAGGAGCTTCCAGAAGGTCGCGCATTAAGCAGGATCTATCGCCTGTTTCATGGTCTGTCAAACCAAAGCATTCCGTATAACGAAATAGATGGAATGAAACACCTGCTCACCCACCTGGTTCAATTTCCGAGTTGGAAGTCACCCTACATTCATCAGATCGGTTTGCTACATGATCTTGTAAGCAAGTATCCATTTTCGGCCCTGTTTTTCACTCCCGATTACCGTGCTCTAAATTTCCTCAGCCATGTCATCCGAAATCGACCAATTGATCCTGTATCTACTCAGGAATCACTACATCATTCTCTCAAAAGCGAGTGGTTCTAGCATGATTCCAGCGATTTTTCCAGGGGATACACTCCAAATCATACCATTGATAAAAGAGCCAGAACCTGGTGACATCTTAGTGGTCATGACTCCAGCTGGGATCATTCTGCACCGTTATATTTCAACAACCAGTAGTGAACCTAGACAACTGGTGTTGAAAGGTGACCATAATAACCATAGCGATCCGCCAGTTGACAGGCAATTGGCCATTGGGCAAGTCATTGCTACGCGACTCACTATAGCTAGTTTTCTAAGCAGAATCTCCTATCGGATTAAATGGATCACAGCCTTTATCAATGAAAAGATACACTAATCGGGCAAAAGTATTGTTCATCTCATTAATCATTCTGGCTCTATTGACGGGTCTACAAACACCACTTCTGGTCTACTATGCCATTGATAAATGTGAATACTGGAAGATGATGCTTTTAGTCTTGCTTTTCGGACGATCCTGCATCATATTAAGTCATCGACTGGGGTTGCAACTCAACCAGGAACTGGAGAAAATTGATGTGCAATGTCTGTGGAACAATACCAGGCAGCAAACTCTCCTAAGCTTGCGCGAACCTCGTTTTCATGAAGATCTGACACAGATTCAATACCACATGGAACAGCTTAGAGAACTAACTGCTCGGCAACTACTTCAGGGAATTTCGGCGATAGCCACTACGACAGGCATGTTACTAGTATTGTCAAGTTTACCAGTTGAACTATTCAGGATGGTGCTTGGAATCGGGTTATGTGAGCTCGTCGGACAGTTCATCAGGTCAAGAAAGGCCCATGTTTTGTCAAAGCTGGCTGCAGCAAAAAACCGCCATTTTGACTACTTTCTGAAACAGTTCTTCTCTCCTATAATGATGCGGGAATTCAGGGCCAACGGATCAATTGAAGGATTACAAATTCAGGCAACAGCAGCGCTTGGTGAGGTACACAAGAATCAGTGGAATCAATATAAATCCGATCTTTTCTGGAAATCAATGACTCGTGTGGTTCAGGCCGGAATGATTTTGGTTACCATCATGTTCAGCACAAATCTGTACAATAGTCAAAGTACTTTATTTTTGGGTCTTGCCGGGGTCGGCTATATATTGGGTTTATATAAATTTATCACCGCTGGGATCACCTTGGGTCAATTCCCTGGGCTACTTTACCAACTATATCAGCACAGTAAATCTATACATCAACATACCCATTCCCAATGCCCGAACTCACTTCCCAATATTATCCCCTGTACTCCTCTTTCAACAGCATCATGTATTGCACTCACTGGAGCCAATGGATCAGGGAAGTCAACTTGGGTCCTTAACCATATCGACCAACTCAACAACGACCACAATACTCATGAATTGGGTGTTCTGTATCAAGGCTTTGGGTTGCTTCAATCCACCATTCGACAAAACTTATTGTTGTATCAAACTAATGCCCCCACCAAGATCAGGATTTGGAAAGCGCTACACCGTTCAGGCTTCGATCACGTGATCCGGAACAACAGGTGGTCACTGGAAACAGAAATTGGTGAAGAATTCGGTTCGGGGCGTGGGATCAGTATGGGAGAATGGCAAAAGCTGGCTCTAGCCCGAGCCTTTCTGAATGGCAAGAAAACCATGATTCTAGACGAACCCGAATCCCATCTTGACCAAGCCGCTCTAAATCATTTGCAATTATCTATTCAGGAGTGTCTAACATCGGGAATACGGATAATACTAATCACTCATTCTCCTCAATTGATAAAACTCGCCAATCATGTTATCCACTTTCCGTGAAACCAGTCTCCAATTGTTTGAGAATTATTTATCCGGCATGAGGAATAGATTGTCATCCTACCTTCCTTCCAGCCAAGTCGTTGCCTTTATGAAGTGGAGCCAGACCAAGGGTATATTTTCACAATTGCACTATTTGCTCGTTGATCAAATCTCAGAATCGTCAATATCTGATGACTGTTATGGTCAACTTTCGAGTGCTTCTGCACAGGCAAGCATCCGCAACCAGGTAATCCTAAGCCTGTTTTATGACATTCAGAAACATTTCACTGGTCAACAGATCCAAATGTCGCCCATCAAAGGAGTTTGGTTGCTTGAAAATGTTTATCCAGGTGCATATCCGAGAACCACTAGTGACCTTGATTTGCTTGTTAATTCATCAGCCTTGTCTGAAGCTCAAAACTGGAGCCGCGCGAATGGCTTTACTCAAGATCCCCATCGTTCATGGTTTGACCGCCACCTGGTAAATCAGGCAGGTCATCACATCAAGCCTTACCGACTGAATGGTTTATCCATTGAATGGCATTGGACAATCGAAACCAATCAACGAGCTGCAGATCAGCCAATAGTTGGAGAGTTGAGTGATTTAGATCATTTTTGGATCATTGCCAGGCACCTTATAAGACATTGGCAACATGACGATTGCCAGATCAAATGGATCTTCGACCTGTTGATTTTACTTCCACAAATTGAAAAGTACTTGCATAGTAAACGGAGCAAAAAGAAACCGAATGGGTGGAATACCAGTACTGAACGAATATATCAGCTTCTCAATCAGCGAGGAGAAATTAGAGGAAGCCAGGTAGAAACAAAGAATTGGTGGACAGAATTCCATCAGGTGATTGACCTGAACCGGCACAAATCATCAGTATTTTACAAATTCAATCAAATGGGTCTTACAAGCAGATTATGCTGGGTATTGGGAGCTCTCTTCCCCTACCCAGCCTATTTTCAGGCTAGCTCGAACCGGCCAAAACAGCCCTATCTATTTTCACTTCTTGTTCGCTGGCTAAAGCTGGTAAATCGATATGCCCTACTTCCCTTTGGCCGCTTCATAATAGGTAAGGGCTTCAGGTAGGTTGACTTTCATGTCGGCAATCCGGGTATCATCCAAAGGATGTGTGCTGAGCCATTCTGGAATGGCTTGCTTATTCTGAGCCGCCATCCTCTCCCAGAAAGCAATTGCTCCATTGGGATCATAACCACCCATGGCCATGAATATCAGTCCCAGTCGATCGGCTTCACGCTCATGCATGCGGCTGAATGGTAGCATGACTCCAAGCTGTGAACCAATACCGAAGGCAAGTAAAAATAGCTGTTGCGTTTGCTCTGGTTCTTCCTCAATGGCTTTGGAAAGGGCCATTACACCAAATTGAGCCGCTAATTGCTGTGACATCCGTTCGTTACCATGACGAGCAATAGCATGAGCAATTTCATGACCCATTACAACGGCCATCCCATTTTC
Source organism: uncultured Porphyromonadaceae bacterium (assembly GCA_964444375.1). Lineage (GTDB taxonomy): Bacteria > Bacteroidota > Bacteroidia > Bacteroidales > UBA12481 > JABHCC01. The sequence continues at coordinate 3,897 of CAYUGX010000290.1, forward strand.
ATCCTTGGTGAGGGGTAGTATACCTTCGTAAAAAACAATCTTTCCTCCTGGCATGCACCAGGCATTGGGTGTTTTGTCCTTAACCAGATTAAACTCCCATTTGTAGTGTGCCATTTGATTCTCTGCACCAGACTGAACCATGAAACTTGTCACTGCTGATGAGACCTTAGTTCCTACACGCTTAAGCATTACTTTTGCCCCATTGTTCTGACTTACCGGGTTCTCTTTCATGAACTTGCTGTAATTCGTAAAACCCATCTGGACCATCGTAGCTGTTGGCAACAGATTCATTTGTTTGCGGTTAGTGATGGGTACCGTGGCGCAGGCCTGCAGCAGCAGAAACAAGCCTACACAAAGAAACAGATGACGAATAGTTTTCATGGATTTGGGTTTTAAATCACGATAACAAAATATGAAAAATTTGACGATTCTGGACATTTAGAGACTATCTAAATAACTTCCATCCAGGCTTTCGACATGCTTATTTTCGTTATTTTGGCTCATTAAAGTGAAGTACAATGAGAAAGTGGGTTTTCTTTTTTCCTGTCCCGGTGGTGATTATCCTAATCGCTTTATTATCAAACTGCAAGGCCGACAAATCAAGTGAAATGTATGCAGGTTCAGCCAGTTGTATCGAATGCCATGAGCGCTTCTACAAACTCTGGGCACCTTCACATCATGGATTAGCCATGCAAGGAGTAGATTCTACTTTCATCGTCGATGAATTGAACTTTGATCAGGCCTCAGCTGAAATACAAGGATATACCTTTACCGCGCTTGTACGGAATGACTCACTGGTGATGGTTGAAGAAAATGAAGAGACCAGCCGGGAATATCCGGTGCTTCACGCACTTGGTGGAAAATACATTTATTACTTTCTAACTCCTTTTGAAAAGGGCCGGTTACAGGTAGTACCGCTGGCCTATGACATCAAAAAAGAAGAATGGTACAATACACCTGCTTCTGCCGTTAGACATTTTGTCGATCCACTGGAAGACGAGGAGCTCGATTGGCACAATTTTGCCTACACCTTTAATACGAGCTGTCATTCGTGTCACGTTAGCCAACTCGAAAACAATTACAACCACACTACCGATTTGTACAGGACAACCTGGAAAGAAGCCGGAATCAATTGTGAAACCTGTCACGGGCCCAGTCAGGAGCACGTTGAAGTTTGTCGAAAAGCAAAAGAAGGTGAAGTACCCGATGATCTGAAGATTATCGTGACCAGTACCTTTACCCACGAACAACACAATTCCTCTTGTGCTCCTTGTCATGCCAAAATGCGCTCACTCACCTTATCATATCCCCCGGGAGAACCATTTTACGACCATTTTGATCTGGTCACACTTGAAGATCCAGACTTCTATCCCGACGGCAGGGACCTTGGTGAGAATTACACCATGACATCCTGGGAACAAGGTGGATGTGCACAGTCGGGAACTCTAGACTGCATTCATTGCCATACCTCCAGTGGTCGATACCGCTTCGCAAATGAAAATCAAAATGGAGCCTGTTTACCCTGTCATCAAGACAATGTTGACAATATTTGGGAACATAGTCAGCACCCGGAAGGATCGGATGGGATCAAGTGCATTGCCTGTCACATGCCCAAAACAACATTTGCCCGCATGGATCGCAGCGATCATTCTATGCGCCCTCCGATGCCGGCAACAACGGTGGCATTTGAATCACCCAATGCCTGCACTATTTGCCATGATGATCAGGATGCAGCCTGGGCAGATTCCTCGGTAAATCAATGGTTTAGCCAAGATTATCAAACAGAAACACTGGAGAATGGTCGCTTATTACTCGATGCAAGAACCGGTGAGTGGAAATACCTGGATGAAATTCTGGATGGCCTGTACAACAATCGATTTAATGAGATATTCACAAACTCGTTTATCCGTCTCCTAGCCACTCTGGAAAATGATGCTAAATGGCCGGCTATTTTAGTACATGTCAACAACCCCTCACCACTGGTGAGGGCATCAGCAATTAATCTCATTGGTCAGATACCCGCTGCTGAAACCAAAAACATACTCATTCAAGCCAGCCGAGATCAGTACCGGGTGGTTAGAAGAGCAGTGGCCAGCAGTGTTGCAAACTTTCCACAAGGCGCCTTTTCTCCAGGTGAGATGGAGAGACTGCAACCCATTATGGATGCCTATGAAGAAGCTTTCCTCGCTCGTCCGGATGACTGGGCGGCACACTACAATTTGGGTAACTATTACCAGAACCAACAACGGCTTGAAGAAGCGATTGCTGCCTACGATAAAGCACTGCAATTG
>CAYUGX010000291.1:0-6071 GCA_964444375.1 uncultured Porphyromonadaceae bacterium
ACCCCGGCCTCCCTGACGCAAGTTGGCTGGAGGATCTTCTTGCGACCGCGCCCCCCGCTGACCTTCGCCGGCATCGCCCCCCTCCCCGATTGGGCCCACGACGCCCTCGGCCCCTACGAGCCCCCCTTCGACCGCTGCGACCGCGAGGCCGACATGCGGCAGGCCTACGCCGAGTTCGTGCGCCGCGGCGTCGGGAGTGAGACGTGATCCCCTCCGTCGTCGCCACCCAGCTCCAGGACACCCTGGTCGACTACATCCAGGCGACCCTCGCCTTCGACGACGACGCCTTCGCCGGCGCCTTCGAAGCCCAGCTCCGCGGCCCCGACGGCCTGTTCCGCGGCCCCTACCTGCGCCTCGGCCTGCCCTTCCAGGTCGCCGGCCCGACCGACCACAACCCGCTGACCATCCGCCCCGACTTCCTGCCCTACGCCCACCAGCTCCAGGCCTTCCGTCAGCTCCACTCCGGCAGCGAGACGCCGCCCGCCAACACGCTCGTCACCACCGGCACCGGCTCGGGCAAGACCGAGTGCTTCCTCTACCCGATCCTCGACCACTGCTTCCGCCACCAGGGCAGGCCCGGGGTCAAGGCCGTGCTCATCTACCCGATGAACGCCCTGGCCACGGACCAGGCCCGCCGGCTGGCCGGGCTCATCCACGAGGACGAGCGGCTCCGCGGCAAGGTCCGCGCGGGGCTCTACGTCGGCGGCGGGGACCAGAACCTGCCGTCGCAGATGGGACCCGACCACCTGGTCGAGAACAAGCAGGTCCTGCGCAACGAGCCGCCCGACATCCTGCTGACCAACTACAAGATGCTGGACTTCATGCTTCTGCGGCCCGACGAGCGGCGGCTGTGGCAGCACAACGCGCCGGAGACCCTGCGCTACCTGGTCATCGACGAGCTACACACGTTCGACGGCGCCCAGGGCTCCGACGTCGGCTGCCTGGTCCGGCGCCTCAAGAACCGGCTGCAGACCCCCGAGGGACACCTCGTCTGCGCTGGTACGTCGGCGACCATCGGCTCGGCCACCGAGGCCGACACCTTCGACCAGCTCGCGGCCTTCGCCCGCGAGGTCTTCGACGAGCCCTTCGACGCCGCCCACGTCGTGCGCGAGCGGCGGGTGGCCCGGGCCGACTTCCTGCTCCCCACGCGCACCGGTCCCACGCTCCCGACCGCGGACGAGCAGGCGCTGGACCCCGTCCGATTGGACGACCCCGAGGAGTGGCTCGAGGCCCAGCAGGCCCTCTGGCTGGGCGAGGTCCGCGAGCCCCTGGCCCTGGGCGAGGCGCTGCGCGCCCACCCCCTGCTCAACCACCTGCTGTCGGTGGCGGCCACTCGCCCCGCCTCCTTCGACGACGTGGACGAAGCCCTGGGCGACCGCGTGGCGGAGTGGGGCGAGCTCCCGGTGTCCGACCGGCGGCTCCTGCTCTCCAGCTTCCTGGCCCTGGTCAGCCACGCGAAGCGCGACGTCGGCGGGTCCCCCCGCCCCCTGTTGACCGTGCAGATCCAGCTCTGGACCCGTGAGCTCACCCGCCTGCTGCGGGCGCTGCCCGACCAGCAGGACGGCGCGTTGCTGCCGCCCCGCTTCGCCTGGTGGACCGACGTGCCCGGCCAGGCCCAGCCTGAAGGTCTGTACGCACCGCAGGCCCACTGCCGAGAGTGCGGCATCGACGGCATCGCGGCGATGCGCACCGAGTCCGACCGGCACAAGGGCCGGATCACGATCGCACCCGGCACCGTAGGGCAGGCCTGGCTCCAGAACCACCGCGACGCCTGCTTCGTCTGGCCGCGCCCGCTGGACCGGGAGGAGCGGCCGACCGAACTGGTGCACTGGCTCCACCCGGACCAGGCGAGCCTGCACGGCACGATGCCCACCGATGGTGAAGGCACGCCTCGCGGCGGGCCGGTTCTGCTGGAGACCACCACGAAGGAGTACGGGGGCAACAGGCGGTTCGCGGCCCGCTGCCCCGCCTGTGGCTCGGACGACGCGCTGTCCATCGTGGGCGCCCGGGCGGCGAGCCTGTCGTCGGTCGCCGTCAGCCAGCTCTTCCAGAGCCCGCTCAACGACGACAAGAAGCTGCTCGCGTTCACCGACTCGGTGCAGGACGCCTGCCACCGCGCCGGCTTCTTCGGCGGGCGCACCTTCCGGATCCACCTGCGCACCGCCATGCAGGCGGTGATCGACGCCCGCGATCCGCTCCCCCTGCACGAGGCGTCCCAGGCCTTCGAGGACCACTGGCGCTCGAAGCTGGGCGATCTGGCCTACCTCGCCGCCTTCCTGCCCCACGACCTGCGCGAGCTGCCCGAGTACCTGCGCTACGTGGACACGGCGGGCAAGGGCAAGCACGAGCGAATCTGGCGGATCCTCCGGGAGCGCCTGGGCTGGGAGTTCACCCGCGAGTTCGGCGTGGCCGCAGCCATCGGCCGCAGCCTCGAGCAGTCGGCTGCGTCCACCGTGGTCGTCGACCCGAAACGCTTCGACCGCGCGGCCACCCGGTTCACGGCCTGGTACGGCGAGCAGGGCGAGGCGAACCCCGAGGCCGACCCGGCGCACTTCCTCCGGGGTCTGTTGCACCGCATGCGCCACATGGGCGCGGTCCATCACCTCTACCTGGAGCGGTACGCAAAGGCCGACGGCAACCGCTACCTGCTGAACAAGCGCAAGAACCCGCACATGAGCCCGGTGGGACCGCGCACCAAGCGGATCCGCTTCGTCAGCTCCCGGCCTCGGGGGGACGTGTTCCACTCCCCGTTCGGCAGCAGGGCCGGTCGAGGCTGGTTCGGGGACTGGGTCCGTCGCTGCCTGCACTGGCCCGAGCCCGGACCCGACGCCCTGGCCCGGATCTACGGCCAGGCCCTGAACACGCTGACCGAAGCCGGCGTGCTGGCCGCGCTCCGCGGGGCGAGCGGGGTGGACGTCTGGGGGCTCGCGCCCGAGGCGCTCGCGCTCACCGGGGCAGTCGGAGCTGTGCAGTCCGGCCACCGCGGTCGGATCTTCCACCTCACCCGCGTCGACGCGGACCACGCCGACGGCAGGCCGTCCTGGGCCTTCCGCGCCACCGCCCGGCTGATGCAGGTCGAGCCGGTGACCGGCTACTACGCGTCCGTCTACGGACGCGGCGCCACCTCGCGGATCTTCCCCGGCGAGCACACCGGGCTCCTCACTCGGGAGAGCCGGACCGAGCTGGAGGGCCGGTTCCTGCAGGGCTCGACCCCCGAGGACCCGCAGGCGCCGAACCTGCTCGTGGCCACCCCCACGCTGGAGATGGGCGTCGACATCGGGGACCTGTCGGCGGCGATGCTCTGCTCCGTTCCGCCCACCCCGGCCAACTACCTCCAGCGCATCGGGCGGGCGGGCCGCAAGACCGGCAACGCGATGGTCTTCGTGCTGGCCACCGCCCAGCCCCACGACCTCTACTTCCATGCCGACCCGCTGCTGATGCTCGACGGCGACATCCAGCCCCCCGGGGTCTTCCTCGGCGCCGTGGCGATGCTGAGGCGGCAGCTGTCGGCCTGGTGCATGGACCACTGGGCGCGGGACGACGACCAGGCCGGCCCGATCCCCCGCAAGGCGAGCCTGGTGCTCGGGACCTCGGGGCGACAGCAGTTCCCGGGGCGTCTCCTCGACTACGTCGCCGGCCGCCGCGACGAACTGCTGCAGGGCTTCCTCGACCGCTTCGGCGGCACCTTATCGACCGAGGGGCGCGCGGCGCTGACCGCCTGGCTCGAGGCCGACGAAGCCGGCTTCCGGGTCGCGTTCGATGCAGCGTTCGACGACCTGAAGGGGCAGATCGACGGGTACCGCGCCGAGCGCGACAAGGCGTGGAAGCGGATCAAGAAGATCGAGCAGGACCCGACGGCCTTCGGCGACCCCGAGCAGGAGATCCGCGAGCTCCGGAGCTACCGCGCGACGCTGGGGCACCTCATCGACGAGCTGCGCAACAAGTACCCCCTCAACGTACTGGCCGACGCCTCGCTGCTGCCCAACTACGCCTTCCCCGAGTCGGGGGTGAAGCTCCACTCGCGGCTCGGCACCGACACCGAGGAGGAGGGCAAGGGCGGCAAGAAGAAGCGGACCTACGAGAAGCGGGAGTACGTGCGACCCGCAGCCCGCGCGCTCCGCGAGCTGGCGCCCTTCAACACCTTCTACGCCGAGGGGCACAAGGTCCGGGTCCGCGAGCTGGACCTGGGACCCAAGGCTGCCCGCGTGCAGCACTGGCGCTTCTGCCCGACCTGCCACCACCGCATCAAGGCGATCGACCCGACGAAGCCCGCGGAGGAGGGGGCCTGCCCCCGCTGCGGTGAGCCCCACTGGGCCGACAAGGGCCAGGTGCGGTCGATGCTCCCGCTGAACACGGTCCGGTCGGTGGCCGACCGGGTCCGGAGCACCACGGCAGACGACACGGAGGAGCGGTCTCGGGAGAGCTTCCACATCCACCAGGTCTTCGACGTGCGCCCGGAGAACCTCGACGGCGAGGCCGTGGTGCTGCCCGAGCTGGGCTTCGGCTTCGAGTACCTGCGCGAGGTCACCCTGACCGAGGTGAACCTCGGCCTCACGGTGCTGCTGGAGGGCTCACCCAAGGTGAAGATCGCCGGCGAGTCCGCGTCCGCGCTCGGCTTCCCCACCTGCCGGGATTGCGGCACCGTGCGCGACCCCCGCGCCGCGACCCGCCGCAACCCGCCCCCCGAGCACAGCCCGTTCTGCGCCCAGAAGGGCAGCGACACGAAGCCCCGCGAGGAGCTCTACCTGTTCCGGGAGGTGCAGTCCGAGGCCGTCCGCTTCCTGCTGCCCTTCTCGGAGGTGCAGGTCGAGCCGAAGCTCCGGTCGTTCCAGGCCGCGGTCGCCTTCGGGCTGCGGCGCACGTTCGGTGGCCGGCCAATCCACCTGCAGATCGCCACGATGACCGAGCCGGCCGGCTCCAACCGGGACGGCCAGAAGCACTTCCTGGTGCTCTTCGACTCGGTGCCCGGCGGGACCGGGTACCTCCGCGAGTACCGGCATCGGCGTGCCGTGTTCGGGCTGCTCGAGGACGCGCTGGTCGGGCTGCGCTCGTGTCCGTGCCGAACGCAGGGGCGCGACGGCTGCTACCTCTGCCTCTTCGCGAGGCAGTCGCAGCGACACCTGCCGATCCTGTCCAGCCGACTGGCGGAAGAGCTTCTTGATCGGGTCATCCGCGCCCGCCACACGGCCGAGCAGGCGCCGGGCGGACTGTCCTCGATCGACGTGGCCCCGGTTCTCGAGTCGGAGCTGGAGGAGAAGTTCATCGCCGCGATGCAGGTGCGCTACGGCGACCGGTTCATCGAGGTCGACGGGGGCGCCGCCTGGGAGTTGCGGGCCGGAGACAGCCTGTGGAGGCTCGAGACCCAGCGGTGGCTGACCGATGAAGCCGGCGAGCCGATGCGGACCGACTTCGTCTTCACCGGCGTGCAGGGACCGGCCCTGAACGAGCGTGTCGCGGTGGAGTGCGACGGCTTCGACGCCCACGCGCAGCCGGGCAAGCCGGAGGGACGCGTCAGCTCGGACTTCCGCAAGCGGTCCCGGGTCGCCGCGCAGCCGGGGTGGCGGCTGTTCCAGCTCACGTGGCACGACCTGTCGAAGTCGAAGGCGGCCGATCTTTCGGCCGAAGCCCTGGTCGGGGTCCCCGACGCCGTGTGGGCGAAGGTCTTCCCGGCTGCGGCGAAGGCGATCCCGGCCGACGCTCACGAGGCGGTCATGCGCCTGCCGCGCATCGCCCCGCTCGAGCTCCTGTGCAGCTACCTGGAACACCCGGGGGACCACTGGACCCACGGCGTCGCCGCCATGCTCTGCGCGCGGCTGGCGACGGCGGCCCAACAAGGCACCCTCGTCGATGGCCACGGCCTCTTCCGGCTGGAGGACCACCTGCGGTCCTCGCCGGAGCTGGCGCCACTGCCGCCGCACGGAACCTGCAAGACGGCGCCTCGGGCGGCCGACTTCTGGGGGATCGCGGAGCTGCAGGGCGACCTCGCGCTGCTGGTGCGCGCCAGGGGGACATCGATCCGCAGCTTCGCCACGGACGGCATCGAGGTGCTCCTGCGGCTGGACGACCGGAAG
>CAYUGX010000292.1:0-6064 GCA_964444375.1 uncultured Porphyromonadaceae bacterium
GAAGCTCAATCAGGCTGGTATTTCATCAGAGCCTATACCAATTGGATGCGGAATTTTAGTCCAGACTGTTTTTCATTGATGCCCATCAAGGTGGTCAATGGTGAAGGGATTGAAGGGAAGGCAGGGAAGACAGGGAAGGCAGGGAAGGCAGGGAAGACAGGGAATAGTCGAATTGAGTATGTTAATAGTGCTGACACTCTTTCTATTAAAATTGATAGCGGTGTGGCTGAGTTTGGTGATTCAGTTAAGGTATTGGTACATCAGTCTTATAGTTGGACCTATTTTTCCTGGATTAAACCCGGTAATGACAAAACACTGTTGACAGTTCCGGATGATAAAATACCCTTTGGTGTTTATCAGGTATCTGTTTTATCTCCCAGCAACACCATACTGCACAAGCAGTTACTATTGAACTATCCGGTAGGGGATGCCAATAATCTGATTATAAATGAAGAAGAGATTGGCCTGCGCGAGCTCAATACACTTTCAAGTCTGCCAGAAGTAAATCTCCTGATTGGCCTCGAGCAACCTGGTCATCTTTACGATTCAATCATACCAGGAGTACCTGGGTGGCCCATTCAGCATACCCTTCCGAATGATGCAGTTAAATGGGATCAGTGGCTGGATACCCATAGCTATCCTGATTCGCTGGTTCAGGCGTTTTTTACTGACAACAGGTACAATCCTTTTGATATCGACTACTTTCCCGAAACGCATTCAAGAGTACTCCATGGTAAAGTCTTTGATGAACAAAACGGTCAATTCCTTGCCGATCAACCGATTGCGCTCAGCATGTTGAATAACCAGGCCTTTAATGCAACTCGAAGTGATCAACAAGGTCGCTTCTATTTTGCTATACCGAACGAACTCTCCAGTATTGACTACATGGTCAATTTCACTCAGTCTGCACAAGAGACCTGGAGTATACAGGTTGTTCCCGATTTTGATCCCCGGCCTACCCAGCTGCCCAATTATCCCTTTCAGATCTCACAAGAAGATCTGAAGTACCTCAACACGATAAATTTATCCAGGCAACTCGAATCTGTTTATCAACTGCGTTCGACCCAACAGACGCCACCTGAAGAGATAGATTCAGTATCTGGGTATTTCTTTTATCCACCTGAATACTCAATCGTGGTTGAAGATTTCATTAAGCTGGCCAATGTTCAGGAAGTCTTATATGAAGTGGTACCGAATGTGATGGTCAGGCAAACTGCTAATAAGAAAGAGCTACGCGTTTACTTTGATGACCCATTGGCCAAAACCTATGAAACATTGATATTGCTAGATGGTATTCCCATCACTGATCCTGGACCCTTACTGGCCCTGCCACCTGACCGGATCAAATCAATTGATGTTAAAAACAAGATATACATTCTGGGCAACAATATCTTTTCGGCTATTGTCAATTTTAATTCACCAAATCGAGATTATGCCGGCCTCAATTTACCCGATCAGTCCGTGTTGTCCACCCTGGCCCTTCCTCTTATCTCTCACGATTCCCTACCGGATGTCAATCAAAGCGCCAAACATATACCTGTACTATCGTCCACCCTCTTTTGGTCATCACTTGCTGGATCTGAAGCTCAGTTTCAAAGCAATGATCTAACAGGAGCATTTTCGATCCATTTGTTTGGATACAAACAAGGAAAATGGATATTCGAATCCACCATCATCAATGTAACAAACAAATAGGCTGCGTGGCCACCACATCGTAGCGCGGTGAAGATCCCGATTTATCGAGACCTGCGGCCTGGTTTTGTCTACGAGCAATTTCCTTTTGCATTCCAATCTCGAAGTACTATATTTGAACCGGTTATTTGTAATACATATTATGATGCGTAATTTGGTTTTACTTGTTTTACTGGTCTTTGGAGGGATTCTTGTTTCCTGTAGCTATGATCAAGAGCAACAACCAAACATTTTGTTGATTGTTTCTGAAGATAATGGCCCTGATTTGGGTTGCTATGGAGTTGAGGAGGTTTTCACCCCTAATCTGGATGAATTGGCCGAACAAGGAATGCGCTTCACCAATGCCTACGTGACCTATTCGGTTTGCAGTCCATCGCGAGGATCAATTTATACAGGTCTGTATCCACACCAAAACGGACAGATCGGGCTGGCTACACACAATTTTTCTATGTTTCCCGAGATCACTACTCTACCTAATTACTTGAAAGAGGCTGGGTATCGTACAGGATGTATTGGTAAAATTCACGTCAATCCAGAGTCCGGCTTTGCCTGGGATTTCAGACCAGGGGGTAGACTGAATGGATCAAACTTTGCGAAGAAAGACCTGCCCAGGTATGCTGAGCAAGCAGCATTGTTCATGAATGCATCTGAAGAACCTTTTTTCCTGATGGTCAACTACCCTGATGCGCATTATCCATTGCAAAATGACGTAGAGGGGCTGCCGACTGTTCAGGTAACTGGGGATGAACTTGATTCAAGCCTGCCCTACGTTGGGGCCAACAGTGAGCGGCTGAGATCCTTCACTGCGGCCTATTACAATTGCATGAACCGGCTGGATGAAGCGGTTGGTCAGTTACTTGATAGCCTAAACGCTTCAAATAAAGCTGAAAACACAGTGGTGCTCTATTTGGGTGATCACGGTGCTCAATTCAGTCGTGGAAAATGCTCTAATTACGAGGCGGGGTTAAAGATTCCTCTGCTTTTGTCGTGGCCAGGGAAAATAAAGGCCACATCCGTGCGTAATGAATTGGTCTCCACGATTGACTTGCTCCCTACCCTACTTTCAATGGCCAAAGCTGAGATACCTGAGAACCTGCCAGGCCACTCCCTGGAGGCTCTTTTCGATGGAGAACAAGCTGAAAACTGGCGAACTCATCTCTTTGCAGACGGAGCCGGTTCAGCGGCCAAATTTTGTTACCCGAGAAGAAGCGTTCGAAATGAGCAATTTAAGCTAATTCACAATTTGTTATCGGGCCAGGAGAATCCGCATTTCAGCAGCTACGCCAATCACCTCAATGTCCATTTTACTGGAGGTACAGAGATTGAAGAGATTCAATCCGCTCCAGCCCCTATTCAAACTGCTTACGCTACGTGGAAGAATCCTCCTGAATATGAACTCTATGATCTGACTCAGGATCCGCTGGAATTCAACAACCTGAGTGATGATCCAGCATTTCATTCTGAACTGGAAGATCTGAAGTGGAAACTCTATCAGTGGCAAAAAAATACCCAGGATCCATTTTTGTATCCAGAAAAACTAAGGCAATTTGTGGCGGAATGTGAAGAGCACCTGGATACACCTCCGAAAGAAATCAAGTGGCGATATCACAACTATTTCAGCCAGGCATTTAACTCCATTCCTGTTTTCGTGGCTGGACAGGAAAGCATTGAAGGGGTAGAAGACGCCGCCAATCAATATCCTCAATACAGAGAGCAAAATATAGTAATCACCAATTCAGGAAGGGTTGTGTTGATCTGTCAGGCACGAAATGCCAGCTCCTGGTCAGACCGATCAGGCCAGGATTTAGTCATGAAATTCAGCGATGATAATGGCCAAACCTGGAGCAAAGGACAGTTAATTGCCACCCACGGACTCAAATCAATTTGTCCGAATGCAGCAGTTTACGACCAGGAAACCAATGAAATACATGTTTTATACAATCTCTTTATGTGGGATTATACCGATAAACCTGAAGATGTTGTTGGCGAACTTAAAGACCAATACTCGAAACAATATATTATATCCAGTTTGGATGAGGGAAAAACCTGGACCACACCCCGTGAAATCTCCGACATGGTTAAAACTGAGGGAGCCGTTATGGTGGTCGGATCGGGAGAAGGCATACAATTGAAACATGGTGAACATGCTGGCCGCTTACTTGTGGCTGGTGGGGATTTCAATAAAGGTAAAAAGGTTCTTTGCTTCTACAGCGACGACCATGGTACAACCTGGCAACGATCACAAACGGTTCCCTGGAAGGGTGACATGGCATGGGCCAGTGAATCAAAAGTTGCTGAACTTCCCGATGGCACTATTGTGTTAAACAGTAGAACCTTTGAAAAAAACGGACAAAAACAACGATTAAGAACCCGTGCATTTAGTCAGGATGGTGGTTTGTCTTGGACTACATTGGAGAATGATTCTGACCTTGAGACAATCAGTTGCAATGGCAGTTTACTGGCAGTTCCACATCCGGCAGGTGATCAAAATACCCTACTGATGTGTTCTGTCCCGGTCGGACCCAAACGAACACACGGAACTATCTATATCAGTTTTGATGGAGGTAAATCATGGCCAAAGAAAAAATGCATTGTACCAACCGAATTTGCTTACTCATCACTAATTCTTCTACCCAATAAGCAAATCGGCTTGTTTTATGAAGCAAACAATCACAAAGACATCGAACTGGTCAGACTCAATTTGGAAGAGCTGCTGAATTAAAGCGGTAAGCATATCTTTAATTACCACTACGTTAAGCACAATTGAAATCTATTGTTAAGTCGTTTGGCCGCCTTGAAAGCGGCCGTCTATCAGGTCAACCTACCCTAACCTGATATTCTTTTCATTCCTTCCAATCTTTGATCACCAGTCGATCTCCATAAATCTTGACTTCCAGCTTTTGCTTCGAGCGCCAACCCAGTTTTTTGACGTATTCCATGGGTAATGTGATTCCGTAACTGCCTCCACCCGCTAGTTTGGTTAATGTTCTAATGTGTTCTTCTCCTGTTTTTCTTCTTGGCATAATAAAAAGAATTAAATAATTTATTATGTATTTTATTACGTAATTAATTGTAAAAAGTTGCACTTCAGAAATCCATTGATTTGCCTTATCTTAGCTTAATACCATTGTTAAATTCTAGAACCTGAATTCTATGAATCGCATAGTAGAGAAAAAAACCGTGTTGGTAACTGGTGCCACTCGTGGTATTGGGGAAGCCATTGCACTGGATCTGGGAAGAGCTGGGGCAAGAGTGGTGGTCCATTATAATAAAAACAAAGATCGGGCTGAGAAACTGGTTAGTCGCATTGGGAATGATTCCATAGCTATTGGTGCCAATCTGACCAATCAGGAAGAAACGAAGAATCTATTTAGCCAGGCGGTAGCGATCACTGGTCGAGTGGATGTATTAATTAACAATGCAGGAATCGCCCTATTTTCATCCATAGCAGCCAGTGACGAAGACTGGTTAGACAGTTTTCACCAAACCATACAGGTCAACCTCATTCATACAGCATACTTGTGCAAACTGCCAATAAACCATTTCAGTAGTCATGGGGGAGGAATCATTATAAATATTGGATCACGTTCAGCTTTTCGGGGTGAAACACGTGATTATCTGGGGTATTCAGCTTCAAAAGGGGGGTTGATGAGTCTCACCAAATCTATTGCAAAGGAATTTGGTAAGGAGGGAGTGACTGCTTTCTATTTGGCACCGGGATTTACTCGTACCGACATGGCTCAGGACTTTTTTGATAAGTACGGTGAAGAACCCATACTAACTAGTCTGGCATTGAAAACCATTACTGAACCGAGCGATATTGCGCCAATGGTAACCTTTCTGGCAAGTGGACAAGCTGCCCATGCCACAGGTACGACCATTGACCTGAATGCTGGTAGCTATATGCATTGATTTCATCAAGCAATAGCTGATCGCCCTTGGAACAAGAGCTGTAAAGTGGCACCATACTGAAGTGATCTGTTCACTGGAGCCAATTCACCACTCACCTGGGCACCGTTGATCGTCAGTTCATACACATCCGAATTTACTCGGTATTCAAACTGATCTTTCGGCAAAGGCACACGGTTTCTTTCAAACCTGATTTTCACAAAATACTTGCGACGACCAAACCATCCTTTTTGGTCTCGCTTTCCGATTACTTGTCCATTTACGCGTGACATAATATTAAGATTTTGGTGTTAATACGCATAAACGTACCAGCAAAACCAGAACCCCAACACCTTAATTCCTGACAATCTGATCATTACGTCAATTTTGAACATAGTCAATTTTCCATATTATGGAACATTTGTTTACAAATTGGTACTTCAGAAGGGTTTAACAGGTTAACTAGACAACCAGACAACCAGAC
>CAYUGX010000293.1:0-2955 GCA_964444375.1 uncultured Porphyromonadaceae bacterium
CTTCAGGGCCGATCAGATTGCCGAAGCACATGACTATGTTGAGGGCAGAAAATCAATGGGTAAAGTGGTGGTGACCTGGCCAAATGAATGATCGAACACGAAAAAATAATACTTGATATTTTCAAAAAGCACTGCCAGTCCTTTCCTCCTGGAAAAGTGCATAAATCGGAATCACCAGATTTTATTATACAAGACGGACCAAAGAAAAAAACCGGAATAGAGCTGGTCCAGTTGTTGCCTGCCGCCGATCACCATTATTCACAAGCCGGTATCCTAAAACCAAAATTCTCTTTTGAGCAGATTAACATGACCTTACTCTTAAAAGAGAAAAAACGACTATCCTATCAGCACCCCACTATTCAATCGTTGTGGTTGTTGATTCATTTTGATTACCTGGATTCAAGCGGGAGTTTCAACCTTAAAAACCACATCGATAAATGGCATTTCACTTTTGGTTTTGATCAGGTTTGGATGATTGATCTCTTTGAGAATACCCTTTACGTTTTAAATAAGACGTAAGCGTAAATAACAGCAAAGAGTGAGCTTACTTTTTGAACATGTTATTTTCGATCTCTTTAATCGCGCATTTTGCATAAAACCTAACCTCCCATTCCGGATCATCGAGTACTCGCTCTAGATGCGGAATGGCATCATTGGGCAGGTATTCTAAAATCATAAAAACGGCATCACGTCTAACCATGGAGGTGGTATCATCCAAAGCGGTATATACATGTGGCCAGGCTTGCTTAGGATCAACCTGGTAGAGTTGGCTCAAGGCTCTGGAACGTCTGTACCATTGCGGATCAGCGGTTTTTTCAATCAGATATGGAATCACCTCTTTTGCGCCCAGACTGCTTAGAACTGTGATCAAATCATATGGATCATACCGTTCAGTGTTATGCCTGAGCAATATCAATAGGGTATCTTTTGTTTCAGCCGGTTTCAATTTTGACAGAGCTTGCATGGCTGATCGCCTTACCCGGTAAACAGAGTCACCCAATGCTTCGACAAGCAGTGGGACAGCCTGACTAATGTTTTCTCGAGCAGTGAAATCAATGGCAAATTCACGTATATCATTGTTCTCATCTTTGATTAATTCGATCAAATAGGGATGTGAAATGTCGCCGAGAGAAGACAGTTTCTCAATATGGCTACTCAGTGTTCTGCGGTGTTGTGGTCGTTTAGCCTCTTGTATAAGTGAATCAATGGTATGCTGATTTGCCTGAAGAGTCTGTGCAGGCTGATTGGTCTGATTCTGACCAAAATCAACCCAAAACAATGACAAAGCCATGAAAATAAGGGTATACAAACCCACCACGAAACCAACCTGCCGGGGTTTCATAATTCTACGATCCCGCTTGATCCATTTGGCTGGAGCTGCTAACACCTGATGAACCAGTGCGGGTAATGGAAAAAGAAAGGGAGTTTTGTTTCGATACTGGTCATATTCAGCTCCTGCTTTTTCAGCCATTCTGATTTCTTCAAGAAGACAAATACCGATGATTACCATGGTCGACAATAACCAGGCCAGGCTTCCCTGCCATCCCCATGTTTTTTTCATGTTATTCAATGTGGGACCATACAGCATTAACCCATAACTCCAAATGATCCAGCCCAGGTATTGGGGATGACGAGAGATCCGATAGAGCCATGATTTAGCCACCTTCTGTTTATTGTAGTAGGCTTTAAGCCAGGTAAATACACTTAGCACAAAAATCAATGCTCCGATTAACATAAAAGCGTACATGATAAAATCGTGAGCATACCAGT
Organism: uncultured Porphyromonadaceae bacterium; assembly: GCA_964444375.1. Taxonomy (GTDB): domain Bacteria; phylum Bacteroidota; class Bacteroidia; order Bacteroidales; family UBA12481; genus JABHCC01. Next base: position 1,771 of record CAYUGX010000293.1, read on the forward strand.
TAAAGAGCCCGAAAAACCACTTTACAATCCAGTAAGGGATTAACACCACATCACCCAAATGGAGAATTTGAAAAGACACGTCAAACAAGGGATACAGCAAGGTATTGAATAAGCCGAGACCTGAAAGATAAAACATGCTCACAGCAAAGGTGCTGAAAACGGGTAGGAAAAGCAGAATGGCTCCGAGCCAGGCTACTCCTGTCTTGCGAAATCGAAAACCTATACCAATTAAAGAGACCACTATACACAATGATGCAATTCCAATCCATTTAATGCCGTAGCTATCGATGAAGAGTTGATATCGTTCTGGATGATAGGCTGGATCACCCGTCGGTGCCCCAATGTTTTTGTGAATCAAACCATCCAGCCAGGCAGGCAAGGCAGTAAAAGCATACATTAAAGCCACAGAGAAAATCGCTGATAGCAGTAAGAGCATTATATTTTGAATCCACTTCTTTTTCATTATAGTCTGGTTTCTGAATGTTTTCTTTGTAATTTGTTCATCTGATCATAGGATGCCATAACAATGAAAAAGTTCCCGGTTCAACCATTGACTAGACACATCTTTGCCTGCAGCCTACTTGTTATCTGCACCTTAACGAGTTCCTGTCAAACTGAGTTCAAACTGGAAGAATTCAATTCAGGCCAATCAGAGTCGAGCCTTCAACACTATCACATTCAAAGTTCTGAAGGATTTGCAGTTCCACAAAATATTAATATCCTGGCCATACCATTAGCAACACTAAATGATCAATACATAATCGACCTGGCCTGGTCTGATTCAGTCTTGATCCGAACCAGCGAATTTGCTGAAGGCGCCCAAGCCTTGGGGGCAATAAATGGTGGTTTTTTCAATGTGAAAGAAGGTGGATCGGTTGCTTTTATTGAATACCAGGGACAACAAGTATCTCACCGGAGTTGGCGCGGAGATACACCTGGAGACCAAAAAACCAACCTCAATGGTGCGCTTATACTAACTCATTCAACTGGCATACAGGTCAAATTGGCCAAGTCAAGCTCAGCCTACCTTGAATCGGATGATGAAGCCTTTGTCATGGTAACTGGCCCAGTGCTCATACTAAATAGTGAAAAAACTAATTTACTCAGTGGTACATTTGTGAGCAATCGGCACCCGAGAACCTGTGTTGGAATCACTAAGGATCGCCTTTTGTTGATTACAGTCGA
>CAYUGX010000293.1:2982-6044 GCA_964444375.1 uncultured Porphyromonadaceae bacterium
TTATATGAATTGCAAGACTTTTTAGCCGAACTCAACTGCCAGGATGCCATTAATCTCGATGGGGGTGGATCCACTACCAGCTGGCTTAAGCAAACGGGGTACAGTGGCGTGATCAACTGCCCCTCTGACAATGGCCGTTTCGATCCTGAAGGTGAGAGAAAAGTAGCCAACGCCCTCCTCATACTTTCAAATCAATAATCCAAATCCCAAATACTACTTACTTCAGTTACATATCATCACTTAATTTAACTTTTTGTAGTGTAATTGGAATCAATTAGCGGTATTTCGATTATTATTTCATACCATTTTTCTATTTTCGCCACCTATTTAACACTAAGAAATAAGAGAATAGATTATGTGTGGAATTGTAGCAGTCTTTGAACTTAAGCAGGATACTCAGATCCTGCGTCCCCAGGTGCTCGAGATGTCGAAAAAAGTCAGGCATCGAGGACCCGACTGGTCAGGTATTTACAGTGGTGATAAGGCCATTCTGGCCCACGAACGGCTTTCGATCGTTGATCCCGAATCAGGTGGTCAACCCTTGTACACAAAAGACAAAAAGCTGGTATTGGCAGTCAATGGGGAAATATTTAATCACCAGAACATCCGGCAGGGAATAAATGGATCCTTCGAGTTTCAAACACAATCAGACTGTGAAGTTATTCTCGCTTTATACCGGAAAAAAGGAAAAGATTTGATTGAAGACCTAAATGGTCAATTTGCTTTTGCCCTCTATGACGAGGAAAAAGACTGCTATTTAATCGCCAGGGATCATATTGGCATTAATCCACTCTACATGGGATGGGATATTGAAGGACAGTTTTATGTCGCTTCTGAGCTGAAGGCCCTTGAAGGGGTTTGTACCAAAATTGAGGAATTTCTACCCGGTCATTATTTCTATAGTCCTGAGGGAGAGATGAAACCCTGGTATCAGAGAGACTGGCTCAACTATGAATCAGTTAGTGAAAATGAAACAGATCTCCAGCAACTTCGACAAGCCCTGGAAGATGCAGTGCATAGACAGCTGATGTCAGACGTGCCCTATGGTGTCTTGTTATCGGGCGGTCTTGACTCATCGGTGATATCCGCCATCGCTGCGCGTTATGCAAGACGCCGGGTTGAATCGGGTGACACTCAGGAAGCCTGGTGGCCCCGGCTTCATTCATTTGCAGTGGGTCTAGATGGATCCCCAGATCTCATTGCCGCCAAAAAGGTGGCCGAGCACCTGGGTACTGTTCACCATGAGATCCTCTATTCCATTGAAGAAGGCATTGATGCCGTACGTGATGTTATATACTACCTCGAAACCTATGATGTCACAACAATAAGAGCAAGCACACCCATGTACCTCATGGCCCGTGTTATTAAATCCATGGGCATCAAGATGGTCTTGTCGGGTGAAGGAGCCGATGAGGTCTTTGGAGGTTATCTCTATTTCCATAAGGCTCCCACACCAGAGGCATTTCACATTGAAACCAACCGAAAACTGAACCGTCTGCATTTGTTCGATTGCCTTCGGGCCAATAAATCATTATCAGCCTGGGGAGTTGAGGGACGTGTACCATTCTTAGACAAGGAATTTCTCGATGTAGCCATGCGTCTGAATCCAGTCGATAAGATGTCGGGCAATGGGCGAATGGAGAAGTGGGTCATTCGCAAAGCTTTTGAGAATTACCTACCGGATAGTGTCGTGTGGAGACAGAAAGAACAGTTCTCTGATGGCGTTGGCTACGATTGGATCGATACCTTGAAGCAAATAACAAGCGATGCGGTAAGTGATGAACAAATGGCAAATGCACACTTTCGTTTCCCTGTCAATACACCGTTAAGCAAAGAGGAGTATTATTACCGGAGTATCTTTGCCGAACACTTCCCATCTGACTCTGCGGCAGCCTGCGTACCTTCAGCCCCATCAATTGCTTGCAGTACGCCAGAGGCACTGGAGTGGGACCGACAGCTGAAAGACAATGCGGATCCAAGTGGTCGCGCAGTTTCGGATGTCCATGAGAAGGGACTAAGCAAGGCTTGAGGCTAATTGCTCGGTCGATCCTTTTCGCTAGTTCAAGCAGGTCCCCAATCAAGTTGCGGATGACAATGGGTGGCACAGAGAGAATGCTCAAAAGAGCCTCATGTCTTTGTCAACCGATGAATTTTTCCAACCCGCTTTGTCAAATACCCATAGGCGAAGGTGGTAAAGAAACTAAACAAGGCATAAACCAGTGCAGGCTTTGCCATCTCTTCGCTACCCAAAATAGTGGAGGTAATTAATAGTGCCAGCGTGGTGTTTTGCAGTCCTACCTCGATACTTATGGTAACACATGAATTGTGATCGCTCAATATGCCTTTTGCCAGGTAGTAACTCAGCACCATGGCCAAAAAATGTATCGAAAGGGCCATGGGTAGAATGGTTTGGACCTCACTCCAAACAATTCCACTGCCACCTTGTGAACTTGGAGCCAGAAATTTGATCGTAAAAATGGCAGCCAGCAAAATAATACTGGCGTATTTGAATGGTCTTTGAATTCTAGCGATAAGTTTTGGCCAAATTCGTCGAATCCACATACCCAACATCACTGGCAAAAGAATAATACAGATAACTTTCACAATCGTATTACCCACAGGCAGATGGATGTGGTCACCACTACCTGTGAAATGGGTAAGAGTCAAATAGGTGAAAAAAGGTACCGTAATGAGGATCAGAAAACTATTGATACTGGTGAGATAGATTGACAGTGGTACATCCGTATCTAATAGGTAAACCACGAGATTGGATGTTGTACCGCCCGGGCAAAATGAGACTATCATCAATCCGATCTTGAATTCCACTGCGAGTGGCATCATATTGACCAGGGCAAAAGTCATCAAGGGAAGAAACATCATTTGCAGAGCCAATCCCAATGCCACTGCCTTGGGTCTCTTGGCCACAGCCATAAATTGCCCGGGTTTCAGTGACGAACCAATAGTAAACATGAGTAAAGCCAGCACGAAGCTGATCAGGAAATCAACCATAGCTAAGACAAGGTTTTGTGGGGCTGCAAGGTAGGTTTTTTTCTGAGATAGCA
>CAYUGX010000294.1:0-6011 GCA_964444375.1 uncultured Porphyromonadaceae bacterium
CTTTATATAAGTTGCCGTCTCCATCTGCAAAATGATGACGAGTAAAACGACCGTCGATTTGCTCTGTTAAGGCGTATAGGCCCGAATATTCTCCATTGATGATCAATTTGGCATGCACCGATCTTGGGGCCGCCACACCCATCTCCCTAAACAACCAGTATCCCAGTCTTTCATGCATCTGTGAAGCATCATGATTCATAGAGTGGAACTGGAGTTTCTTCAGACCGTAAAAAGTCGCATCACTATCGAGCCAGTTAACCTTCACCTTCATAGAAAGCTTTTGACAGGTTTTTTTGCCAGATGGATCTGCAAAATTTAATCCAGACAAGCAGCCTGCAAAGGCACCGATTGATCCTTTGTATCGGATTCCGACAGGGCTCAAAGTATCCCCCCTGAATACAAGCTGACCTTCATAATACTGCTCAGCGGCCGGATCAGCATTAAGCCTGGCATAATGACCAGGGGGAATGAACAGTTCAAAAGTGAACAAACTGTCCTGGTTGAAAATGAATTCTGAACTAAAATTCAGATAGTCCTCATCGCCATTGGCAATAATAGTCTCTACTTCTACGATTTCGTGATGGTTGTATGAGTCTTTGCTGCAAGATTGGATCAGTAAGGAGAAGAAACAATAAAAAAGTACTATCCCGTTTGTATATCGATTCATTCTCAATTCTGAATAATTCATACTCGCCTATAAAATTAACAATTGTGATTTGCTTTTGATGAATAAAATGTTCTACATTTGTATATGACAACCCTGTCATATGACAGCAGTGTCACAAAGTAGAATAACATGCCCAAGCAAACATTTTTCAATTTGTCGAAGGAGAAGCAAGAGACCATCATTGCAGCTGCTATGGCGGAATTTGCCGAGGCTGGGTATGATATGTCAAGTATCCAAAAGATCATTCAGGCTTCAGGGATACCGCGGGGAAGCTTTTATCAATACTTCGAAGATAAGGCAGATCTCTTAGGTGAGGTGATGGTCGAAATCAGCAAACGCAAGCTGGTTTATTTGCAGCCCGTTATCGAAGAAGATAAGAAGCTGGGGCTTTTCGATCTCTTGAAAGATTTGGTTAAGGCTGGGATTGAGTTTGCTATCAATGATCCAGTAGCTTTCCAGGTTGGCAAAGCCATGACCGGAAGTAAAACCCTGGAGGTTAAATCTTTTATTCAAAAGTTCAAGGCCCAGGTGTATGAACGGGTTCAGTTGACTGAGGAAATGATTTATGCGCAATCGATTCAGAATTCACTGGATTTGGGTGAGATTGACTCACGCTACAGCCTTGAAACGGTCATGGCCTATTCGGGTCGAATCATGGAGGCGATGGCCGAGCGATACTGGCATTACATGGCGAATGAAAATGATCCGCACGCGGGTGATGCCATCTTAGATGAAATGATCCATTTTTTACGATATGGACTTAGTTCTTCAAACAAAACCAATTAGGAGGTTATATCATGATTGATGTAAAGAATTTATTTTATGCTTATGACAGAAATGGCGATTTCGCCGTTGAGGATGTGAGTTTTCATATAGATACCGGGGAAATCTTCGGATTTCTCGGTCCGAGCGGTGCAGGTAAATCAACGACGCAAGGAGTCTTATCGGGACTCCTCGAATTACAAAAGGGAGAAATCATTATCGATGGACAGGCTCGTAAAGGCATGCCAGATAAATCATTCTTCAACCGGATTGGAGTGGGTTTTGAGATTCCGAATGTTTATAAGAAGCTTTCGGGATTTGACAACCTGAAATTTCATGCCAAGCTGTACGATGGCGAAACTGAAGATCCCATGACAATTTTAGAATGGGTAGGCTTGGCGGATGCTGCAAAGCAAAAAGCCTCTTCCTATTCGAAAGGCATGAAGCAACGGCTGGGCTTTGCCCGTTCATTGCTGAACAAACCTGAAATTTGGTTTCTCGATGAACCCACCATGGGTCTAGATCCAAATACAGCCAACAGCATTAAAAAACTGGTAAAACGCAAACAAGCTGAAGGCACCACTGTCTTCCTGACCACTCACAATATGTTTGTGGCTGATGAACTATGCGATCGGGTCGGCTTCATTGTCGATGGAAAAATTGCAGCGCTTGATACACCTAAAAATTTAAAACTCAAATATGGCCAACCTTCTGTTGTTGTGGAATATCTGAAAGACGACCAACTTCTGTCTGAGAACTTCGGAATGACTGGTGAAGATAAGGGCAAACTGCAGAAATTTATAGGTGTGCATGAGGTTAAAACATTTCACTCTGGTGATCCTTGTCTGGAAGAGATCTTTGTTAAACTGACCGGTAGAGGTCTCGAATAGGAGCTTACCATGAGTAAAATAGGTAATCTATATAAAAAAGACATGATCCTGGGGTTCAAGGACGTCTGGATCATGCTGGAAATCGGTGCTGCCTTGCTGATAACCGGACTACTGCTTTTTGTGGTACCCAAAGAAATTAAACAAGAAACATCGATATTTATTCAGGATAAATCTGGAGTTTTCGAGCTTATGACCGAAAAAATGGCCGGTAATAAAGGGGATAAAACTGGACAGATATTTGTCGAAAACCGGGAAGAAATTGTTGAGGGCATGCGAAAGATCAAAACAGCTTTTGGCATGATCATAAAATCCGGATCGGAGAATCATTTTGACATACACTTGCTCACTCAACCCTATTCGAGTGATGCCATGGTGGAATTTCTTGAGGTGCAGATGACCGATGTTTTCACCATGTTGGCAGCACCTGAAGAGGCTTATACACCCGATATTTTTAACAAGGTTGAAGTGAGGGCCCTGTCGGATCAGGTAAAAGATGATATCCCATTCAACAAGCGGTTAATTCCGATTATTCTGATGTTCATCGTCGGGATGATGGGATTATTCACCATGATCTCACTGATTGGCCAGGAACGCACTGATCAAACTATTCGAGCGTACAAGGTTAGCCCAGCTAGACTATCGACTATGTTAATAAGCAAGCACCTTATGCTGATTAGCATCAGCCTCATTACTTTTTCAATTGTGTATTTGCCAAATATGGGATTCAGTGGTTATCCACAGGCCATGCTCGTCATGTTGCCTACGGTTCTCATTGGTTCTGCGCTGGGTGTGATGCTCGGTTCCTATTTTGACAACCCGATGAGTGCAATCGGCTGGGTTTTCTTGTTCATGATTGTATTCAGTTTACCAGCCGTGTCGTTATTTGCACCAGTGTTCTCACCTGAATGGTTGAAATTCATACCATTCTATTACACCTTATTCGGACTTGAAGCAGCTATGTATCCGGATGGATATAGCAATGTACTTTGGATATCTGTAGGCGTATTGTTTGGTCTGGCTGCCGTCCTCTTGCCCTTATCTGGTTGGTTATTTACCAGAAAAATGAGAAAGGAGTTTTAAAATGAGACAGTTAATTCAAGTATTTATCACAGATTTGAGAATGAATCTGAAGCACTGGATGGGTGCTTACATGGTTGTTGTTCCTATGGCCATCCTCATCATTTTACGCTTTTTCATTCCAAGCATGGAATCGACCAAAACTACTTTGGCCATTGTTACTGAGGGAGAATACGCTGTGGAACAGGAAATGGTTGAGGTATTAGACCAGTTTGCAAAGATCAAGACATATGCCAGTATTGAAGATATGGAGCGAAAATTGCGTGGAACAGGATCAGTTGAAGGCTTGTACTGGGATACTAATCAGCAAAAGTATATCAGCGTGCTAGAGCAATCCATAGCAGGTAACACCAACTTTTCAGTGGCCAGTCAGATAATTCGCCAACACTATTATCAAAAGAAGAATGGAGAATCAGTATCTGTGGTGAATTTCACCGCTGGTGTCCCAGAAGAATTGTCAGATCGCTCAGTGATCTCACCGGTGGCTTCCATGGGTGGATCCATCTTTTTTGTCTTTATGATCATAATAGCTGGATTCATAATTGGTTTGGGCATTGTTGACGATAAAGAGAATGGTACAGACCGCGCCTTATTGGTATCACCGGTTACGAAAACTGACTATTTTATCGGGAAGAGCATTTACCCCATGATCCTACTTATGATTTATGCCATTATCGCTTTGCTAATTCTGGGATTGATGGATGTCAATATCGGCATGGTGTATACATTGTGTGTTATCTCCCTGGCTGTGACCCTCCTTTTTGGATTATTGCTGGGTGCATTGGCCAATAATGAGAATGAGGCCATCGGTATTGGCAAGCTCTTGGCCTGGGTAGTGATGCTGGCCATACTGGGAGGTACCCTCCTGCCGGATAAATGGCAGTGGGTAGTCTGGTGGGCGCCATTCTACTGGATATACGACATGATGGAGAGTGTTTTCACGCTTTCGGCCGAATGGATCGACTTGGCCTGGAAGTCAGCGGTTACCCTGGTTTTAACCGGCGTAATCTTTATCTTGTTGAGGAAACGAATAATCAAAGGGTTATCATAATCTAATACTATTCACCATGTTTTATTTAGGACTTTTTCTGATCGTTTATGCGGTTCTCGTATTCTGGATTACTTTCAAAAAACCGGCAAAGATTTGGAATATGGGTAAGATCCAGGGTTTCGTCAAGATACTGGGAGTGGTTGGAACACAGATCTTCTTTGTGATCTGGGGCCTGATTGGCCTGGGTATTGGTCTATGGTTGACGATTGCCAATTGGCCAGCATAAGCTAAAATGGCTTATTGCTTCATCAGTTTTCCGTGGTCAAGCAGTAAGCCTTTTTCTTTAATTTGATAGAAGTACATTCCGGGTGGCAGATGATCCATCTCAAGATGGGTGGTTGTTGATCTGATCCGGTAGGTGTCAATTATTCTTCCGGTTAATTCGTAGATTATCAGTTCAATTCGATCAACAGGTTGTTGGAAGAAACTAATATTGAGCACCTCCTGAAATGGATTTGGAAAAACGAGGGCTTTGGTCCCTCCGGCAATCAGAGTGCTTCCGCTGGTGATACGTTGGCCCGGCATGTAGGTATCTAACCAAACTAACCTGGATGAGATCCAGCGCTTCAACTCGGTTATCTCATCGTAATAACTTCTACCTACATAATGGTTTGGCCATACCCATTCACCCAGGATAGGCCATTCATTGAAATTTCTATTGATCGCGTCGCCCAGAACAGTTTGGTACTGTTCAATGCGATTCAGGATGGAGTCTTGATGAAGTGGGCCAGACCGCAATTCGTACCAGCGGGTTTTTATCTGATTCTTGAAATGGGGATCCTCCAGGAGGCGATCCCACCAAAAAGGAATGGCCCACATATCGCTCGGACAGATCCTGTTGAATTGATATCCCCAGCCGGTATGATCCTGCCCATCGCAATAATTTGCGTTTCCAAAACTCAGATTATAATCCCAAACTGGCCCGATTTTCAATTTACCCCCGTTTCTGTCTTTGTCTTTGTACAGGTAGGTGCTCAATCTGTAGCCGTCAATATTTTTAGTTAATTCGTTGATAATAAAATAGTCGACAAATGATTGTACATCAATGTAGGAGGAATAGCCCAGATTTGGATGATCAAACAGCTCGCTGGCCAGGCAATCCTCAAAACCTTGGATGTAGTTTTGAATGTATTCTTTTTGGCGATCTAGTATTTTTTCTTTTTTGGGGTAGTAATACTGGAAGAAAACGTGCCCGTTTTGCGGTTGTGTTCGGTGATCCGAATACCACCCATAATAGGCTTCTTGCGGCCCCTTATCGATTCTGATGATGTACCCACCTGTCAAATCATTACCTACAGTGTCTTTTTCAACACACTTTGCGATTGCCACCCGGTTTTTGTCGCGTTTGATTTTTTCACCAAACAGGTACACACCCTGGTATTCGTTGTCGATAACCAGCTCGCAAAAGAGTAAGGTAGGGGCCCATTCCATGAGTTGACCGGCCAAATCATAGCTTAGTTTGTTTCGGATTAGTGTCTTGTCACCATAGGGTCCATACAGTATCCAGTCGTTCTCTTTAGGCAATCCAAACAGCAAGAGAAACAAGCCGAAAACGCTTGGAAGC
>CAYUGX010000295.1:0-5983 GCA_964444375.1 uncultured Porphyromonadaceae bacterium
TGACAGTACCTTCAAAAGACGCTATTGATGCGACGATTGTACTGGGAGTTAACGATGATGACCTGAAGCCTGAGCATGAAACGATCTCCAACGCTTCATGTACAACCAATTGCCTGGCTCCGGTTGTAAAAGTATTGAACGACAAGTTTGGTGTTGAGAACGGCCTGGTGACCACTATCCATGCATACACCAATGACCAAAACATTCTTGATGCACCTCATTCAGACCTCCGTCGTGCCCGTTCGTGTGCTGTTTCACAAATTCCTACCACAACCGGTGCCGCAAAAGCTGTGGGTCAAGTAATTCCTGAATTGAATGGTAAATTAGACGGTATGGCCGTTCGCGTTCCTACCCCAACCGGTTCACTGGTTGACCTCGTAGCCAACCTGAAAGTTGAAGCCACTGTTGAGGAGATCAATGCTGCCATGAAAGAAGCTGCAGAAGGCCCAATGAAAGGCGTACTAGAATATACCGAAGATCCTATTGTTTCTGTTGATATTATCCACAACGAAGCAAGTTCAATCTTTGACGCACTATCAACTATGGTTAATGGTAAAACCGTTAAGGTTCTTTCATGGTATGATAATGAGTGGGGCTATAGTGCCCGCGTTGTTGACTTGATTGAAAGACTTTTCTAAATAACTATTTAGAATAAAGAAATCAGATAAAAACCTGTTAGGCCAATGCCTGACAGGTTTTTTTTATCCTTATTTTTACCGCATGGGTTTGATGACTCTACATGAACGGATTGAGGCAATGGTCTGGCTGGGGTATCAACTGAAGACATGGTCAACACAACTCTTAGTGCACGACTCCCCCATTCGGGAGGTGATAAATAAAACTCAGAAGAATAATCCCTGGTTCACCGATGACTGGTTGGGTATGTGTTTCGAAGCCTGGGCCGGAGCCCTGTCTGAAGACAAACTGCACCAGTGGGCCAGACGGTATCCTGAACTTAATACAAGCCAAAGGCAGAAACAGATTGCTGTTGTTATGGCGGGCAACATTCCCCTGGTTGGTCTTCATGATGCTATTTGTGTGTTATTGAGTGGGCATCAACTCATCGCTAAACTATCAAGTAAAGACAAGATCTTACTTCCTGATCTGGTAAACAGTTTGTTGCAAAACTATCCCAAATTGGAGGCATACATTGGTTTCAAACAGGGGGATTTCAGTATGCCTGATGCCCTTATTGCCACCGGAAGCGATACAACCCGGCTTCATTTTGTACACAGCTACCCGGGAATTCCAAAACTCCTTAGAGGCAACCGTCATGCCCTAGCAGTATTAACAGGGAAAGAAACTCAAGAAGACCTCGAGGGATTGGTGATTGACATCAATGCGTATTACGGTCTGGGCTGTCGCAATGTTGCCCATATTCTGACTCCCTCACCCGCTGCCCTTGAACCGCTTTTCTCCCTGCTCGAGAAATCAAGTCGTAATTTCCCGGATCCTTACAGCAATACATACAGACAAAATCGAGCCATGTTGATTCAGCAAGGTATAGATTTTACCGACTGTGGCCAGTTATTGCTAATTGAGGATGATAGATTTGCCTCACCGCTGGCTTGTGTTCACTGGTCTGTCTATGCCAATCGATTACAGATTGATCGATTTATAAGACAGCATAGTGGTCGGATCCAATGCATTGTGAGTCAAGATCCAACGATCAATCAGGCCATTAAACCAGGCCTTGCTCAATTTCCTCAACTGTGGGATTATGCGGATGAGATTGACACAGTACACTTTCTAAATCAGATTGGGCATGGCTGAAAAGCAATTAATCTGTATAGTCGGACCCACGGCGGTTGGAAAAACCGACCTGGCCATAGACTTGGCTGAACAACTTCGAACCGAGATCATTTCTTGTGATTCGCGTCAGTTTTATGCTGAAATGAAAATCGGGACAGCCCGTCCTGAAGCTTACCAACTCGAACGCGTCAAGCATTACTTCATTGGTCATCTGTCTATTCATAATTACTATAGTGTATATGGATATGAACTTGATGCCCTGAGGCAGCTGAAAGCGCTTTTCTCTCAACGTTCACAGGTTGTGCTGGTTGGTGGATCAGGATTGTACCTGGATGCCTTGCTCTATGGCATGGATGACATTCCGGATCCAGATCCTGAAATCAGGAAAAAACTCATAGAACGATTTGAAGATGAAGGCGTTGAGAGCCTTCGTTTTGAGTTAAAGCGCTTAGACCCTGACTATTATCAAAGTACCGATATCCAAAATCCAAAACGTATTTTGAGAGGCCTGGAGGTTTGTCTTAGCACAGGTAAGCCTTTTTCATCATTCAGAGTAAGGCAAACTGAATCGCGCTATTTTACTCCATATATTATATGCCTTGATCGTGAACGAGCCAATTTGCACAAACGGATCAACCAGCGTGTAAACCTGATGATGGAAGAAGGTCTTGAAGCAGAAGCAAGAAGACTTATCCCTTTCAAAGGACACAATGCCCTCAAGACAGTTGGATATAAAGAATTATTCGAATTTTTTGATGGACTGATCGATCTTGAAAAAGCGGTTGAACTGATAAAACGCAACACCCGTCACTATGCGCGAAGACAAATATCATGGAATAAGCGGTATGACGAGGCTTTATGGATCAATCTTGACCAGGAGGGGGATAAAATCCCTGAGATAATACAGCATATTCATCGCGACGAAGCAGGTTGATATTGATCACTGACGAGAGAAATCCCACCCCATAAGCTATTATTTGAATACCAGCCGTAACTATGCTGAGCAGACCCAGTTTAAAGCATCTATATGGATAGGCAGCCGCCGCAAAAACCAAAAAAGCATAGATGACTAAAGGGGTGATAAAATATATTGAAGAAGTGAAAACCGACAGGGTGATCAACACCAGGGCAAGTATCACCAAAATGGATGGAATCCAGAAGAACAGTCGAGTGGTTTCAGGATAAACCTGACCAATTATGTAGCGGGTTTTACCAAACTTAAAAACCTGTTGGTAAAATCCTTTCAATGTCGATCTCCGCTTGTGGTATACGCCTGCATCCTCGTTTCATTAATTCGATGGTAAACACCATATCTTCACCCGGGTGCATCCGGGTAACCGGAAATCCACCGAGTTCATCATACATTTTCCGGTGAATACCCATATTGAAACTTCGTGGATGAAACTTATCAACCTGCTTTTTTCGCCCCCGAATACCTCCGGTTGTTAAAAAAGAGGTCATAGCAAATGAGATAGCCTTTTGCAAAAGCGAAAAATCAGGTGCTGCCAAGTCAGGACCACCAAAAGCATCTACAGGCTCTATGGTTAATTCATCAGCTAGTTTTTGCAACCAATCATCCGGAGCAATACAGTCGCTGTCTATGAATAGAAAATATTCTCCCTTGGCTAGGGCCATCCCTGTGTTGCGTGCGATTGCCGGACCTGAATTCTCTTGCCGTTGATACTGAATCGAGAATACCGATTGATACTCGTTGATCAGATGAGCCGAATCAAGACTAGATCCATCTTCGATTACAAGCAATTCAAAATTTTTGAATTGCTGAGTTCGAAGAGAACCTAATAACTCGAGTAGTTCATCAGGCCGATTGTATACAGGAACGATTATGGAAAAGAACGGTGTCATTTTTCGGGTTTTCTAGCCAGGTAGATGATTTCATCTTGGGGTAAGCGGTAATGCTCAACAAGCTCTGTACCCAGCTGCTTGCCGTAGGGAAGCGAAGTTACTTCAAAACCTGCCTTCTCTAATCGTTGAGGATAATCAGATCCATACAATCTGAAATGGTCTCTTTGCAAGAAATGCTTCTCTCGTTCTATAGGATCGGTAATGCTTGGATCTTCGTAGGTGTCAACCCGGGTATAATCCTGGGGTACTTGTAAAATGGCCCGGCCGCCAGGCTTCAGTATCCGTAATACCTCAGTCATCACCTGATGATCATTTTCCACATGCTCCAGCACGTGATTGCACATCAGCCAGTCATAGCTATTATCCGGCAGGGGAATCTGATGTAAATCAAAATGAAGATCGGCCATGGGTGATTCCAGATCAGCCGTAGTATAATCAAGGCTCTGTAGTGCCTTGAAACGCGGGTGAAAACATTGTTCAGGAGCTACATGAAGGAATTTTGCTGGTGTAGAAAAAAAATCGCTTTCACTATGCAGGTACAACCAGAGTAAGCGGTGTCTTTCAAGTGAAAGGCAATTCGGACACATCACATTCGATCGTGTTTTCACACCATAGGGAAGAAACTTTCTGAATTCTCTTTCGCAAACAGGGCATTCAACTGCTGATCCTCGATACCACACTCGTACTATGCGGCTAAATGCATGAGAAAACCGTATCAATACCGGTCTGGGGATGGTTCTGATCAAGAATCGGATTAATCCTTTCATACCTCTTCTTCAATCAGGTAGTTGTTTCGATCGTGAGAACTTCTCGAAACCAGTTCAGCTAAAAAGCCGGTCAGAAAAAGTTGCACACCAATGAGTACAACAAGCAGTGCAATATAAAAGGCCGGTTGGGCTGTAATTTCTCTGTAATCGGTCAGGTGATGGGAGATGGCATATATTTTTGCGCCTGCAAGCCATACAGTTATGCACAGGCCGATTAACATCATCAGGATGCCCATGGATCCAAAAAAGTGCATGGGTTTCTTTGAGAACCGGGTTATGAAGCCAATCGTTAACAAATCCAACGCACCGCTGAATAAGCGCTTCCAACCATACTTGGTACTACCGTATTTTCGTTCCTGATGCTGAACTACTTTCTCACCAATATTCGAAAATCCAGCCCGTTTTGCGAGAACCGGAATGTACCGATGCATATCACCAAAAACTTCAATGCTTTTGATTACATCACCTTTGTAGGCTTTTAAGCCGCAATTGAAGTCGTGTATTTTAATTCCGCTGGTTCGTCGGGCGACAAAATTGAAAAACTTACTGGGCCACCGTTTGGTAATGGGATCGTATCTTTTCTTTTTCCAGCCTGAAACAACATCATAGTCATCCTCGGTAATCATTCGCACCAATTCTGGGATCTCGCCTGGATTATCCTGCAAATCAGCATCCATGGTGATCACCACATCGCCCTTTGCGGCGGCAAATCCACAATGCAAGCCGGCAGCCTTGCCATAATTTCGCCTAAATCGGATGGCCCTGAGAATCGAATACTTACTCTTCAATTCTTGTATCACTGCCCATGAATTATCACGACTACCATCGTCAACCAGAACCACCTCGAAATTCAATTCATTCTCGTCTTGTACCTGCTTGATCCAAGTCATCAACTCAGGTAAAGATTCGGCTTCGTTAAATAGTGGTATGACTATACTTACCAACAAAATATCAGTTAATTAGAATCATTATTAGTAGGTTCAACGCTGCGCATCGCTGTTTTAAAAGGATCGCCTTCTTTGCGAATAAAGATAGCCACAATCAGTGAAATCACTAATCCAAGTAATGTTGTGCCAAATATGGCTGAGAGTGCCTGCCAGAAAGGGGTTTGCAATTTTGCAGCTGTGACCATGGCCTCTTCAATAAACTCCTCTGACTGACCCATGTTGTAATAGCTTTCTTCGATAAAATCGAGGCTTTTTTCAATGGTTTCAGGTTCAAGGTAATTCATGTAAATCACATTGTATACGGCAAAAATGATTGAAGCGAAGAACATTACTGCAACTCCAAATCCGAGGGCCTGGTTGTACTTGATTATGCCTTGCATAAAGCGATCGCGCCAGGTTTTCATGCTCATGTAAACGGCGATGGTAACGACCAACCAGTTGACGAAAGTGACTCCCACAGATTGTTCAATTTGTGCGAGCCATATCAGTAAAGCCATAAGCACCAACACTGCACCTACTATCAAACCATAGGTACTGGCTGTCTTCCACATCAGGCTTTTATTCGTGTCCATTCTGGTGTTCATTTTAAATGAGTCGCAAAGATACCCCAATTTTAAGTCAAGTAAAAAAAATTCTTACCTTTGTGCCAGGGTA
>CAYUGX010000296.1:0-5945 GCA_964444375.1 uncultured Porphyromonadaceae bacterium
CGAAATAATTCATAAAAATCTATACTCCCCAAATCAACATAGTGACGATTAGGAAGAGTGGATACCGCTTGATGCTGAAACTTAGTTTTATGGTCTGCCAGAATTCTTTGATGAAATCAGCTCCCTTTTTAAAAACCTGCTTGCTTTTTAATATCCGGTAGGCAATTAAAGCCATTACAATGAGTCCTACTGAGATTCCAATAAATAGCATACTATTCTTGGTAATCATTTTATGAATACCGTCGATTAGTTCTATCCAAACCGGATGAAGGCGTTTGATCTCGAGCACAAAAACTACCCCGACACCAACCAACAAAAACAGCATATCCCACATGCGTTCGGTAACCATTGTACCGAGGCTTTTCGAAACCGGTACATCTGAAGCTGTTTTTAAGGTAGTGCATCTGGCCACTTCACCCAGGCGAGGGGTAAAACTATTGACAAAAAATCCCATCATAAGTGCATACCAAACAAAGACTTGTTTTGGTTCTTCACCGGTATTCTGGAGCAACAATTTCCACCTGAAGCCCCTAAGCAAGAAAACTGAAACCAATGCCACACCATTCATGGCTACCCAAAAGGGATCAGCCGAAGTAACACTATTGAACAATTCATTCAGGGGTTTTCCTTTAAGTGTAAGGTAGAGGAAAAAACCACCAATAAGTACCCAGAAAAGAGAATTAATTACCTTCTTCAAAGCTTCTATTTATATGGAAACACTGCTGGCAGAACCTCCCATTCTTGCTCTGAGGTAAAATCGCGACCCACCAATTGAACACGGTAGTTTCCTGCTGAAAGGTAACGCTTGAAGTGGATGAAATACGGGCTTTGATTCTCAATCTTTTCGATCATCAAGTCCCACGTCAACGTGTTAAGCCCTGCTAATCCGCTGATCTTCAAATCCTTCATTTTCTTTCCCTGTTTCAATATTCGCAATCTGACCTCCTCTGATTCGTTCAGCCAAAACGCAAAAGTAGTTTTTTTTATGGATTCAGGGTTAACATCACGATGTGTATCATTGTTATAGGGAGCTCGACCATTGGGTATTTCGAATAATTTGCTACCATCAAATTGCCCTGCATTGTCTAGAGAATATAAGGGTGTCAGGTTTAATTTGTATATCCCTCTGCCGTGGGTACCAATCACGAGATCCTGCGATGATGATTGGTAGACCAAATCGCTAATACAAGTCGCAGCCACCCGAGTTGAAAGTAAGCTCCAGTTGGCCCCATGATTGAATGAAACATACACCCCCCTGTATCCACCCAGATACAACCACCCAGGTCGGTTTGGATCTTCGAGGATACAATTCATAGTTTCATCCGGGAGGTTATTCTGAATGGAATTCCAGGTCTTACCCTGATCATCTGACTTGTACACATGGCAGCTCAGGTCATCGTAATTCATGCCATTCAGTGTGACATACAGCACATTTTCATCATACTTCGAGGGGACAATTGATCGAATATACCCATTTGGCAGACCACTGGATCGTTCTGTCCAATTATTTCCATCATTCTTGCTTATCCAGAATGCCCCCCTGTCGGTTCCAACAAACAGCCATCCTGCCTGATGTGGGGATTCGGCAATAGCCCCAGCGGCGGTGGATGCTTTTTCAGGATGTTCAGATAAGGCCAGATTTGGACTGATTAGTTTCCATTGGTCTCCTTTATTAGATGATTTGAATACATAGTTGCCCGCGTGGTACAGGGTACTGGAATTATGAGGTGAAATGATATAGGGTGCAATAAAATTGTATTGCAGTTTACCCTTTGCCGATTTTGGCAATCGAGGCCGGATATGCTTTGAACGGTCATTCCGCATATCCTTTCTGAAGATACCTCCATTCTGAGATGAAGTGTATATGGTATTCGGATCGTCAGGATCTGGGTAGGTTACACAACCGTCTCCCCCACTCCAGGCATCGATCCAAACATACTCCCAGCCATC
The DNA here is from genome assembly GCA_964444375.1 of uncultured Porphyromonadaceae bacterium. Classification (GTDB taxonomy): domain Bacteria; phylum Bacteroidota; class Bacteroidia; order Bacteroidales; family UBA12481; genus JABHCC01. Next base: position 1,951 of record CAYUGX010000296.1, read on the forward strand.
CGGATAGAGCGGACTCCATTCTGTCGATGGCCCAAAAACTGTTGAGTTGTCTTGAGTTCCCCCATACACTTTATACGGTTCCTGGTTGTCTACAGCAATATCATAAAACTCCCCGGCCGGTAAGTTATTGTAATGTCTCCAACTCAGGCCTTTATCGTAAGTCATATACAAACCACCATCATTACCCAGGGCTAGTTGTTTAGGATTAAGTGGATTTATCCACATCTCACAATGATCGAGATGAAGTGGGACTGCCGGGCTTGGATTATGGTGGTGAATATCACCTCCAACCATCGTAAAAGTCTTACCTCCATCAGTTGAATGGGCCAGCCGCACGCCCAGGGCATAAAATTCGTCATCATTTTGTGGGTTGACATAGCAATCGGCGAAATACCAGCCCAGGCGCGCCAGAATCTGAAGGTCATCTTCATGGGTGCGCGACCAGGTTTGGCCACCATCCATGCTTCGGTATACTTGAGCGGCTTGCTTTACGTTTGGATCACGGTTATCAACCAGGGCATATACCTTATTGGGATTCTGGAATGATACTGCTAAACCTGTTCTGCCCATGAAATCATTGCTTGGAAAGCCATCCGTGGCCTTCGACCAGGAGTCACCTCCATCATGAGAAGCGTAAACTGAACTATTTGGTCCCGCTACATCGGGGTAATTGTGCCACATAGATACATAGACCTTATCAGGATCTGAATGCGCAATCACTACATCATTAGCGCCTGTGTGCTCATTCAGGTAGAGTACATGATCCCAAGTTTTGCCACCATTGAGCGTCCGGTACAGCCCTCGGTTTGGATTTGGGGACCAAAAATGTCCCATTACAGCAACGAAGGCAATATCCGGATTTGAGGGATGCACTGCAATCTCACCGATGTGATAGGAGTCAGGTAATCCCAGGTGTTTCCAGGTTTGCCCGGCATCATCTGAACGAAACACGCCCACTCCGGGCATGGTGAAGTTTCTAGGCTTTTTCAGGCTTTCTCCGCTACCCAGGTAAAGGATATCCGGGTTTGACGGGGCCAGTGCGATATCGCCAATTCCGATAGCCGGCTGATCTTCGAAAATAGGCGACCAGGATAATCCATGGTTAGTCGTTTTCCACAAATTGCCTGAGCCGAATGCCACGTAAAACGTTCCGGGGTGATCTGGATCGCCCTGGATGGCTTCGACCCGGGCTGAATTGACAACAGGCCCGAGTAGGGTAAAATCCATGTGGTATCGGCTAACCTGTTTCATGGCCTGATAGCTTTCCCAGGAATCCAGGAGCGGGCTGTGCGGAACTTCCTGGGCAACCAGGGCAGCAGTTGACATCAGTATAATGAGAATGAAGGATCTACGCGTTTTCATTTTATGAGATAGTTTATTGTACTTATTTAGACTAATGTGAAATTAACAGTCATCCCACTAGTAAAATTAGTCACTGGATTGTAATAACAAATCGCTTTGGCTAAAATTGCTGATTCTAAAAAACAATAACTAAACGAATAAGCATGAAAAATTGGAAATTGATCCTTAGCATTACCCTTGCTTTCACATTTTCAATGAATCTGATCGCTCAGGAGGGCGCGGTAGACAAGAAACCATTGATAGAGGTATTTACTGCTTCAACTTGCCCTCCCTGTGTCGCGGGCAACCAGGCTGTTGATGGTGTTTTAGCCCATAATGCAGGACAGTATACATTGATCAAATACCAGATGAACTGGCCTGGGACAGGTGATCCATATTATATGGAGGAATCGGCAGTAAGAAGAAATTACTACGAAGTATCAGGTGTTCCTCATCTTCGAACAAATGGAGTGAACCCCTGCCATGCCGCCTACTGGACTCAAGCACATATGGATGGTTTGCTCACCAAAAAAACTGATATGACAATAACGGCCGAAGCAGCTGTTGCTGACGGCTTTCCAGGGCAGGATTCTGAAAATGAGGGTTTGATAGTCAATTGCCAAATTGAATTATTGACACATGCTGCCTATGAAGAAGGACTTAAATTCTATGCCATGATCGTAGAGCAAAAAACATTTGGCAACGTGGGTACCAATGGTGAAACTATATTTCACAATGTAGTTCAGGGCTATGTGGTATCTTCTGAAGGCGAAGAGCTCGGAGCCCTTGCTGCTGATGAGACCAAATCATACGATCTAAGCATTGATTTAACTGGATCAAATGTAGAAACAGGTAATGATTTAACTCTGGTTGTTTACGTTCAGAACCATGCCACCACAGAGCTTATTCAATCAGAGATGGTTGAGGTCAGCCACAGTTTCGTTGATTATTCTGCCTCATTTAGCTTTTACGATGATGGATACGACCCGGTTGATGGGGGTTTAATGCATGTTGAAATGGCAGGTAGTGAATACATTGTAAATTCTCAAGCTGAGATAACCAAGCTTTTTCCTGGAACATACTACTACGAGGTAACAGTTCCTGGCTACTTGCCAACTGACGGTGAATTCACCATTAGCGATACTGATGTTGAACAAAACATCATTGTTGAAGTTCCGCCATTCGTTTTTTACGAAGATTTTGAAGCACCCGGTATACCAAATGACTGGACATTCATCAATCCCCAGGGCGATTACCTGACCACCTTTGGCGGTAGAATTGTTTATCAACAACTAGGAGATGCTGAGGATGCCGTATACGTCATTCTACCTAAGATTGTCATCGACCAGGGATGTGTACTCTCATTGAAAGCAGGTGAGTCAAATGGACGATCTTCACTGGGAGTTGGTGTTGTGACAGATTTAACTGATGCAGCAACGAGTTACGCTGAAATCGTTAACTATGAAGTATTCAATATTGAAGGCATGCGTACTTTCGGAGGTCGTCTTGATCAGGCTACATTAGGTGATGGTTTTCTGTGTCTGAAAATCCAGGGTGAAGCAAACGCCTTCTATTACATCGACAATGTAATCGTTATTGAAAATGAACCGGGCTACAAAGTACAATTCGTAGTCCTTGACCAAAATGGCGAAGTTCTTCCTGAAACTGAAGTAACTTTCATGGAACACGTTGAGGCCACCAATGATTTTGGCTATGCCACCTATAGAGACTGTGATCCTGCCGTTCACGCCTACAGCGTTAGCTACAAAGGTGAAGTTATCGAAAGTGGGGAAATTGATGTCTATGAAGATATGGTAAAAGAAATCAGCCACAGCACAGCCAGTATAGAAGACCTCATCGCTGATGTATTTATGGTCTATCCAAATCCAGCAAAAGAACAGATTACTTTATCTGGCATCCAAAGCGGTCATCTTCAGATACTTGATCTCAATGGTCGCGTAGTAAAAGACCAGCATTTCAATGGTAAAATAACGATCTCAGTAGAAGATCTCAAAGCAGGCGTTTATGCAATACAGGTAGAAACAAAAGAGACAAGCTACAAGCAAAAACTCCTTATTTCAAAATAATCTTACGTTTTAAGTTTTACCTCTTAACTCTTAGAATGTTATATTCGGGTACCCTGCTTTCAAATACTTTGTGAGCACGGTGCCCATTCCTTTTACATCAATCCCCAACTCTTTGAGGTCATCATCGACCTCATACATCCGAGCACAAGCCACACAGGCCTCGAGGATAATGCCCTCCTTTTTCATCTTTTCGATATAGGTCTGAAGTGATGAATTCTCAGCGAGCAATTTCGCAGATGGTCCCCAAACCACAAAAATCACTTCATCGAACCAGCCCCATTTCTTCGCATTGTACGTATACATAAAACAAACCTTTTCAGCGACTTCAACATCTCCACTCGACCATACAACCAATAAGGTATCTGATTGTGATGCCATAGCTGGCGGAGGTTGAGCATCCTGAGCCATTACAATCTGGCCAGACAGCATGATAGTCATGAATGTGATCAATCTAAGGGTCTTCATAATTATAAAGTTTTCAGTGAACAGTTTTCAGTTTTCAGTGAACAGTTAGTCCATGCCTGAATAGCATTGACCGTTTTTTACCAAGTTAAACATATTGATAAT
>CAYUGX010000297.1:0-5945 GCA_964444375.1 uncultured Porphyromonadaceae bacterium
GTGGCCTTATGTGGCTCAACAGTATCTCTTTGTTGATCCAGACCGCCCCATATTGGTTCAATGGAGGGGAGCTGCCTGGAATGAAGTAGATATTCAGTTTGATATCTTGGAGCAATACCGGGATTCAACTTTTGTAAAGTCACTCAAATTTCAGGAAAGCACAAATATCTTGATGAAAGAAGGTGTTTGCCAGATTACTTTCCCTTATGAATTAATCGTTCAGCAACTCGACCGGATACTAAGCGTTGATAAGCGTCTCGTACGGCGCTATTTTGGTCCAATCAAAATAATGGTACATTCAGGGAATCAGGATTTTGCTCACTACATGAAGACCCTCGATGGGATAAATGCCTACAACGGCAATCCGGTGTCAAACATTGAAAATGCCCTGGGTTTTGTGGCCTGCAAGTGGACCAATGAACTAGATACCTTGTATTTTGACTATTTTTCGCGTATGCGCTTCATGGAGGATCCCATCCTCAAACCCTACAAATTCATTGAATACTAACGTTGTTTGATGACCCGCTTTTGCGCGAGTGATCCACTTTCATTTCGCAAAAAGAAGTAGTATAAACCATCCGGTAGGTGAGATAAATCAACGTTTCGCACCTCGCCTGGATTTGTATTTTGCAACTGATCGCGGTAAACTACCTGCCCCAGTGAATTAACCACATCGAGTTCTACCTGCGCGTTAAATCGTCCTGGAATCTCTAGTTGATAGGAGCCTGTGCCTGGGTTTGGATAGACTAGCAAATTTACTTGATTGCGGGCAGTTGCGATATTTTCAATTGAAGTAATGCGTGGTTTTATGTTGATGCCATAGTCTTCTACCTCACCAGCAGTAATATCTTCGCAGGGCTCAGGAGTATCGCCGCGTTGCATCATAATTCGTATTCTGGATTTGCCGTATATGGCATCGCTGGGAACGGTAAAGGTTCCTGTAATCTCCTCTTTTGATCCCTCACTGAACACCAGTTCATTAGCTCCAAGAAAATCACCATTCATATCATAATCTACATATACTCTCCAACGAAGTGTAATGGTGTCTCGCACAATTTTTGGTTGCAGACGAATGGAATAGCTTTCTCCAGGATGAACATTAGCTGATCTGAATGGGCTATAGTCAGAATAATCGTATCCATTGGTTTTCGAATACAGGTCTGATATTTCCACCTCCCGGATGAACTCATTGCGGGTATATTTAGAAACAACCGGACAGTATTCAGTTGTGTTGGCAGCTATTAATACCATGTAGTCTTCCACTTCACCCGGATAGTTGCCGCAGGGCTTGAAGAAAAGCTCTTTGTTCTGGGTGCTTCTGATTCTGAGTCGCGTCATTTGGTATTCGGCATCAACTGGAACGGTAATCATACCGCTGACTTTGTGTTCATAATCAGCGGACGACAACTCAATGGATTCATCTTCAGAAAATTCGTAATCATTATTCCAGTCAATCCAGGCCAGAACGGTATCCTGATAGGAGTCTTCGCTGAGTTGAATCTCAATTGGGTAGTAGCGGCTAGTTTGGAGTACCGCATACTGATCTTCGACCATCAGATATTCATCATCGGCTGAGAAACTCTCGATATTATCGATGAATACATGCTCAATAAAACTGGCCTCAGATTCAACCTGACCAGAACCCGAACAGTAATCATAGTCTGTAGAAGGTTTCTGGGTTGGGATTTTCCACAAACCACGTCCATGAGTACCCGTGAAAAGCATGCCAGAGCGGTGATGGATTTCTATGTCGCGGACGAGTACGTTGGGCAGTCCTTCACCGTACCATACCCACTCTTCTTGATGGTTATCAATGTAGTACAACCCGACATCCATACCCACATACAGGGCATTGTTCCATTTGTCGTCAAAAGCCAAACCACCAGTGGGCAAATTCGGTAAGTTCTTTGATATGTTGATCCAATTAAGACCGGCATCGTATGAAATGTACACTTTTTTACCCGGATTATAACCTGAGAATGAAACGGCAACAACCCGCTCATTTCTTGGATGAACAGCAATGCGCGTTATGCTGAGATTGGGTAATCCATCATCAATTTGGGTCCAGTACTGACCGCCGTTAAGGGTTCTCCACAAACTAGCCCCTTTTGATGCAAAGAGAAAGTCTGGATTAGTCTCAGCAATGGCCATCTCTTGCATATAGCTGTCTCCACCAAATGATCCAATTACCTTCCAGTTTCTCATCCCATCAGTTGATTTGCGTACTTTGTCGTTACCGACAAAAAGCGTGTTGGGATTGGTTGGGTGAATCAAAACCGGGGTCACCCAGGCGCCTTTACCGGGTTGAGCTATACCGTGGCTTGAACAATAGAATGAGCCATTCTGCGTACTACCGTATCGTGTATTGGGATCTGAATAGTCATAAACCAGGTTCATGCCATCTGCCCCAAGCCAGGCATTCCATTGGCTACCATCCCAGTGGTATATACCATTGTCTTGTGATCCCCACATATACAGATCAGGGTTTGTCTTGCAAACGGCGATCTCATAAATCTGCGTGCAATTGGCATTATTGAAGCAATTGGTCCAGGTTTCTCCCTTGTCAGTCGAATAGGAAAGCCCGCCATCTGTACAAGTAAATATTGTATCACCCAGGTAAACAATATCATGGAAATCACAATGGGTATACCCCGTGGTATTGTTCCAGGTCCAGTTGGTGGTCAGGGTCCAATTGGCGCCACCATCATAAGAGCGATAGGAGTTGAAGGTGCCGAAATGCAATTCATTCTCATCGCTCGGGCTCACCGCCAGGGCAAACATATAACCCTGAGTCTTATGTTCCACTGGTAGATCGGCAACTTTTGTAAAGGTATCCCCGCTGTCAACAGATTTGAAGGTTCCTTTTTGCCCGGCGACCAGATAAACCACATCCGGGTTTGCAGGAGTAACACCTATTAGCACCCGGCCCGCGAGAGCAGTATCGTTTTTGAAGAATGTTTCACCACCGTCGGTTGATTTGTAAAAACCAGTGAATGTGGTAGCATATACTGTTTGTGGATCTCCCGGTTTAAAACAAAGGTCGTCAAACTGGCCGGTTTTAACATTGGTCCAGTTCTCGCCCTCATCGACTGTTTTGTAAATACCCAAAGACGTTGATACGAATAAAATGTCGGGGTTGGTGGGATCCATGATCAGGTCCTTTGCATTTCTACGACTGGTCAGATCAATATCCGGTCCGATCATTGTCCACGTTTCGCCTGCATCATTCGATTTAAATACGCCTGAGGTATAGGTATAGCCTCCATCACCGTCGCCCGTTGAAATAAAGATTTCTTGTGGGTCTTGTGGATTTATGGCGATTCCGTTGATTCCCATAGTAGGTAAATCATCTCCCAGTGCTCGCCAGGTTCGTCCTCTGTCGGTGCTTTTTAAAAGTCCACCTGCTGGTGAACCCGCATAGATTGTTGCAGAGTTTGTTGGATCCACGGCAACACGATCGATACGACCAATTCCTGGAGACCAGTGACCTGAAATGTTATCAAACTTATCTACGGGCAATTCGGTCCAGACCGGTTGACTTTTTAGTCTTCGACTTGTTTCTTTGAATAGCTTCAACTCATCGTAGACTTGACCAATATTCATGAGAGTCAGGTCGCCAGAGGGATAAACCCTTGGTTCAACAAAATGTTCCCAACGCTTGTATCGAGAGTACTCGGTTTCAGGGCTTTGATCCTTGTCAGCGAAGTACAACTCGGCAGCTGCCTTTATGTCGTAAAAATTAGCATTTGGGTCGTTCCACAGCGTATGAAAATCCTGGGCAAATAGGCCTACTGAAAAAACCAGCGATGCAAGAAAGATGATTGACCGTTTCATGTGTGTTCATTTTGGGTCGATAAAGATACGCACATTGGGTCAATAGGCCAATGGGTTTTCTACTAATTGTGCAGCATGGGATCTGTTCTCCAATCATTGTCTTTGTCGAGTTTTCGGCTGTGACCAAACTTTTTTGGTTTAAGTTCGTATGAAGGATACATTACAACTATAACTGCCTAACTTTGATTCATGACATTTTCTTCCACAAATCAGATTGATTTACCGGGACTCCTTCGGCAATACTTTGGATATTCAACTTTTCGACCGCAGCAGGCTGAGGTCATCCTGCATACACTGGAAGGGATGGACAGTATAGTGCTTATGCCCACTGGTGGTGGCAAATCAATTTGTTACCAGCTGCCCTCAGTTATTCTGCCAGGACTAACCGTTGTGATTTCCCCTCTGATTGCATTGATGAAAGATCAGGTTCAAGCCCTGGTGGCAAACGGTATACCGGCGGCCTTTCTGAATTCAAGCCTGAGTCATCAGCAAGAGCAAAATGTGCTGCAAAAGATAAAAGCAGGAGAGTATAACTTGCTTTATGTGGCCCCTGAACGGGTTATGCTTGGCGATTTTCTTGATTTGATGACGACCATTGAAATTAGTTTGTTTGCCGTCGATGAGGCTCATTGTGTCAGCACCTGGGGACACCATTTTCGGCCTGATTATAAAAAGCTCTCCATTATCAAATCGTTATTTCCACATAAACCAGTCATGGCATTGACAGCAACTGCAGACCGGACTGTTCGTCAAGATATTGGGGAGATGTTGCAATTAACGGATCCTAGCCTCTTTGTCAGTTCGTTTGATCGTCCGAATTTATCCCTGGCGGTACTTCCGGGGCAGAAGAAATGGGGACAGTTGATTCGGATAGTGCAGAAATATCCTCAAGAATCGGGCATTATTTATTGTGCTTCTCGAAAAGGCACTGAGCAAGTGGCGGCAAAACTTCAACAGGTCGGTATTGTAGCGAAACCCTATCATGCCGGACTGGATGCTGAGCTACGGTCAAGCACTCAAGATGATTTCATACAGGGTAAAACGCATGTGGTTTGTGCTACTATTGCTTTTGGGATGGGCATTGACAAAGCTGATATCCGATATATTGTTCATTACAATATGCCTGGTAATGTCGAAAGCCTGTATCAAGAGATCGGGCGTGGAGGTCGTGATGGGTTGCCAGCTGAAACAATATTATTCTACAGTTACCGGGATGTGCAAACTCACCTGGATTTTATTGAAGAAGTTGAGGATGCCGCATACCGGAACATATTAGAGGCGAAACTGAAGCGGATGCAGGAATATGCTGAAGCCCAGGTTTGCCGACGCAAAATTTTATTGAGCTATTTCAGCGAAAACCCAGGGGCTGATTGCGGCAACTGCGATGTGTGTTCCAATCCCCCCGGATATTTTGACGGCAGTATTGAAGCACAAAAAGCCATTTCAGCCATTGCTCGAAGCGGAGAGCAACTGGCCTTAACCACACTGGTCGATGTATTGAAGGCCCATTATTCGCAGGCGGTAAAGGAAAATATGTGGCATCAGCTAAAGACCTTTGGGAAAGGACGTGAACATACAAACTTTGCCTGGCAGTTGTACTTGCAGCAAATGATTCAGCAGGGGCTCTTTGAGATTGATTATAAAGACGATAGTCATTTAAAACTGAATGAGCTCAGCAAAGAAGTACTAAACGGCAGACCCGTACGTCTTGTTGATTTTGATACAATTAAAAAACGTCAACTAGAACAAAAAGAAAAGGCCAAAGTCAAGGTCAAAAAGGCAGTTTTGCCCGAATTTACGGGACCATTGGATGAAGTTTTATTGGAATCACTTAAGCAGCTGCGACGAGAAATGGCCCATGAGATTGGGAAACCACCGTATATGATTTTTTCTGATGTAAGCCTGCGTGACATGGCCATGAAGAAGCCACAGAACATCGCTGATTTTCTTACGATAAATGGGGTGGGGGAATATAAAGCAAACCGGTACGGAGAACGATTCTTAAATGCAATAAAAAAGCCTTGAAAATCAAGGCTTTTTTTTCTAGCGATCCCGGAGGGACTCGAACCCCCAACCTCCTGATCCGTAGTCAGGTGCACTATCCAATTATG
>CAYUGX010000298.1:0-5933 GCA_964444375.1 uncultured Porphyromonadaceae bacterium
GAGAAAGGATGCACAACGAACGACAGCTTATCAAACTAATAATAACATTTGCCTGACGAACGACGCCAAAATGAATACCAAACCTGTTTTGGAAATTTATGCTGATGATGTCAAATGTAGTCATGGGGCTACTGTTGGGCAACTGGATGAGCAGGCCTTGTTCTACATGCAGTCCAGAGGGATCCCCATGCGAGAAGCCCGACTGCTTCTTATGTATGCCTTCGGATACGAAGTACTTAAAAATGTTCAGATTGAACCATTGCGAGAACGCCTAGATGATTTGGTCGATAAACGATTACGGGGCGAAATGAGCCGTTGCAACAGTTGCCCTTTACATTGCCAGTAAACCAGAGCCATGACTAATTTTCCGGTACAAAAAATCCGGGAGGATTTTCCACTCCTGAAGATGCAGGTTAATAAACAACAACTTGCCTATCTCGATAACGGGGCAACCACCCAAAAACCGCGTCAGGTTATTGATGCAATTCAGACCTTGTACACTGAGCAAAATAGTTCGATTCATCGTTCTGTTAACTTCCTGAGCGGTAAAATGACAGAGGCCTATGAACAGGCCAGGGAAACAGTCAGAAACTTTATCCACGCAGTCGATACCAAAGAGGTGATTTTTACTTCTGGTGCCACTGGATCGATCAATTTGGTTGCCAGTTCTTTTGGTGAGGCCTTCGTGAAACCAGGAGACGAGATAATTGTCAGTACGCATGAACATCATTCAAATATTGTCCCCTGGCAGTTGCTGTGCGAGAAAAAGGGAGCACAGTTACGAGTAATACCAATGGATGAGAACGGTCAGCTGGCATTGGAGCAGTTGCCTTCGCTGATGACTGACAAAACCCGGTTAATTGCCCTGACACAGGTCTCAAATGCCCTGGGTGTGATCAATCCGGTTGACGATGTTATCCAACAGGCCCATCAACAGAATATCCCGGTATTAATCGATGGTGCACAATCGATTCAGCATGGTCATATCAATGTGCAGGAGATGGATTGTGATTTTTTTGTCTTTTCTGGGCACAAGGTGTATGGACCCACCGGCGTGGGAGTGCTATATGCTAAAGAAAAGTGGTTGGAAATGATGCCACCCTACCAAGGAGGAGGAGACATGATCGAACGGGTAAGTTTTTCAGGCACAACCTTTAACGAATTGCCTTTCAAATTTGAAGCAGGAACCACCAACTATGTGGGTGCGATCGGGTTGGCTAAAGCCCTATCGTATTTAGAGCGCATCGGATTAAATGAAATCAATGCATACGAACAATTACTGAAAAACTACGGCCGTGAAAAGCTGTCTGTTATTCCGGGCATAATTAATTATGGCGACGTTGAAGATAAACATCCGGTTTTTTCATTCCTGCTTGAAAGCATTCATCCTTACGATGCGGGATTGGTCTTGGATAAGTTGGGAATTGCTGTTCGTACAGGTACACATTGTGCCATGCCGCTGATGGAAAGCTTCGGAATTGAAGGAACCATCAGAGCCTCCTTGTGTTTTTATAATACCTTTGAAGAAATTGACCGGCTGGTTGATGGTTTACAGGTCGTTCATGATATGTTTGGATAGTCAGGTTGTGCTATGACAATAAATGCTCGAGAAAAGGAAATTATAGAGGAGTTTGCTGTCCTTGAAGAATGGATGGACAAATACAACTTTCTCATTGAAATGGGCCGTGATTTACCAGAACTCAATGTTCGGTATAAATCTGAGGAGTACTTAATTCAGGGATGCCAATCACGAGTATGGCTGAAAGCCGAGTTAAAAGAAGGCAAGATTCAATATAGTGCCGATTCTGATGCGATTATCACTAAAGGAATTGCGGCCTTGCTGATCAGGGTGTTGAATGATCTGAGTCCAAGCGAGATTCTGAATGCTGAATTTACCTTTATTGACGAGATTGGACTCAAAGAACACCTGTCACCAACCCGTTCAAACGGGCTGGTTTCGATGCTGAAGCAAATGCGTTACTATGCTCTTGCTTTTCAAACTAAATTATCAAATTAAAATGCAAACAGAAGTCAAAATACTAAAGGTCTTGAAATCTATTTTTGACCCTGAGATACCCGTTAATATTTATGATTTAGGCTTAATCTACGAAGTTGTGGTTGATGATGATGGAAAGGCAGATATTACCATGACCCTAACCGCACCAGGATGTCCAATGGCAGATGAACTGATGGCCGAAGTCAATCAAAAAGTAGCTGCTGTAGAAGGAGTGGCTGAGGTTCATGTAAACCTGACCTTTTCGCCTCCTTGGACCAAAGACCTCATGTCAGAAGAAGCAAAACTAGAATTGGGATTTTTATAATACCCTAGGATATCGGATCTACATTGTCATATGCCAATCAAATCAGAGTAAAAGCCCTGGATTTGGGCTTTGACGCCGTTGGTTTTGCTCAGGCACAACGATTAAATCACTTGGAGAAGCCCTTTGGAGACTGGTTGTCGAAGTCATATCATGGCGACATGACCTGGCTCGAAAATCATTTTGAAAAGCGTCTTGATCCGAGACAGCTAGAACCAGGCACCAAAACTGTTATCTCGTTGTTGGTGAATTACTTGCCCAATGATTATGATGCTTCAGTAGGCGTCAGTCGCTATGCAGTTGGCACCGATTACCACAATGTCTTGAGAAAAAAAGGAAAGCAATTGATCAGCTTCATGCGTGAAGAAATTGGCGATGTACAGGCCAGAGTTCTTGTTGATTCAGCTCCTGTTATGGAAAAAGAATGGGCCCGCTTGGCTGGTCTGGGATGGATAGGGAAGAATGGTTGTTTCATACGGCCAAAACTAGGGAGCTGGTTCTTTCTGGTTGAACTGTTTACAGACCTGCATATTGAAGATACAGTTACGATCTCAAAAAACCATTGTGGAAGCTGCAAGCGCTGCATCGATGCCTGTCCGACAAATGCCTTAATTGGGAACGGCCAGATTGATGCACGAAAGTGCATATCCTATTTAACCATTGAACTGAAAGATGTAATTTCATCAAATTATAGAGGAAAATGGGATAAATGGATTTTTGGTTGTGATATTTGCCAGGAAGTTTGCCCCTGGAATCAGCAGGCTGAACCAGGGCTGCTACCCGAGTTTCAACCAGGTACATTCATTCTTGATTTGAAACAATGGTTGACGAAAGGAGTGATTACCGAGAATCTTGATCAACAATTGAAGAAAAGTGCATTGGCCAGGGCAGGCCTTGAGAAATTAAACCAGAGTTACCAATTTGTGCATGAATAAGCTGATCCTCATAGCTTTGTTGACACTTTTTGCAGCTCATGTAAATGGTCAGTTCTTGATTACCCTGAGCATGGATGTGGCTGATGGAGTCGAAGACTTTCCACGGGTGCAGGCCGGTGATATTGTACTAATGCAGGGTGGCCAAAGAGGACCACTCATACTTCGGAATTTTACCGGAAGTCCAGGTAACCCCATAGTTGTTACAATACTACCCGACAGTCCGGTGCGCATCTCAGGAGAATGGGCCTATGGTATCAGCATACGAAACTGCAGCTATATCCACCTGACTGGCAGGCGAAGCGACGATACACCAGGTATACTCGTACACGATCTTGAAACCGAAAATAGTGTGGGAATTAGTATTGGAGACCGCAGCTCTGATATTGACCTATCTTACATTGAAATCAATGGAACAGGTTTTGCAGGAATTCTTGCGAAAACCGATCCTATCTGTGGTGACTCAGGCACCCAGCGCGATGGATTCGTGCAATACAACACACACATTCACCACTGCCTCATTGAAAATACGGGGGGGGAAGGTATGTACGTTGGAAGTACTGCATATCACGGACGCGAAGTGGGTACCTGCGATTGGGTATACCCGCCGATATTACAGGGTGTACATATTTATAACAACGTGGTGAAACACACAGCCTGGGATGGAATACAAATCAGTTCAGCCATTTCAGATGTGCAAATCTACAACAATCGACTCATCGAATGTGCAAGTGCTAAACTTCCAAATCAAAACGGTGGAATTGTGATCGGTGGAGGGACGAAGGCCGATTGCTACAACAATTGGATTCAGGATTGCCATGGTAGTGGAATTTTGGTTTTCGGACAAGGAGGGACTCGCCTCTTTAATAACGTAATTATTCGACCTGCTCTTCAGTATGAGCCAGAAAATCAGTCGCATAGAGAGCATGGGATATTCATTGAGGACAAAACCAAAGAAAATATGAGTCCGATTGGCATCTTCAGCAATACCATTATTGATCCAAAATCAGACTGTTTGCGCATCGGTGCTCTGGTTGAGCAGGAGGTCAGGGTCTATAACAATTTCTTCATCAATCCCGGTGCCTACGAGCATTATGAGAATGACAACACAAGTCGCACCGGGGCTGATGCCTTTCTTTATCACACCAATCCTGAATCTCCTGTCGATCTGGCCGCTAATATATCTCTCCGGTATGCTGAAATAGCCCGATTCGTTAATGCTGAACAAGATGACTACCACCTTCAAGCCGTTTCACCATACGTAGATCTGGGTCGGAGTTTGAGTGATCAACCCGGTGTTAGCTTTGATTTCGACGGAGGGATCAGACCCCATGGTGATGGATACGATGTTGGTGCCTTTGAATATGGGACTGGAACAGGTATTACTGAATGGGAACAATCTGATCACAATCTGCCAGTGATGAAGGTGAAACAGGGAGCAGCCAGTGAGCTGGTACTTTTAATAAATACTGAGCAGGATCAGCAAGTTGAGGTCTTGCTTACCAATGCCCTGGGTCAGGTTGTTTCAATCAATACACTGAATTTACGGGCTGGTCAACTCAATGAATTGAACTATTATTCCCTACCGGATGGGATGTATGTGGTGAGATTATTTGCCAGCCGGCGAACGGTAAGTAAAAAGCTTCTTGTATATTAGGGTTATGAAAGCATTTCGTACCGAAATCAATCCAGATAAACCAAATTGGACGCTTTCTCATCACGACCAGATTCTGATGATGGGATCATGCTTTAGTGAACACATCGGAAATCGATTGATTCATAATCTGTATAACATTGACTGTAATCCGTTTGGTATTTTGTTTAATCCTGTGTCTATTGCAGCCGGAATTCAACGCTTAATCAATCAA
The DNA here is from genome assembly GCA_964444375.1 of uncultured Porphyromonadaceae bacterium. Taxonomy (GTDB): domain Bacteria; phylum Bacteroidota; class Bacteroidia; order Bacteroidales; family UBA12481; genus JABHCC01. Next base: position 5,119 of record CAYUGX010000298.1, read on the forward strand.
GAGCCATACACAATCGAAGATTTGTTTGTGCAGAACGGATTGTGGCATTCTTTTGATCACCACGGTAAATTTTCAGGTACAGACCCTGTAGAAGTCCTGGAAAAAATCAATCTGCAGTTGGCCCAATCTGCTGCTCACCTTAAAGAAACAAACCGGCTTTTTCTAACCTTCGGGACAGCCCGGGTTTATCAATTTCTAAAAACGGGAAGGGTGGTTTCAAATTGTCACAAAGTACCAGCGAACGAGTTTCAAGTTCAGTTGCTCAGGGTGGGGGATGTGGTTCGGTTATATACCCGAATATTGCAGGAACTGGAGCAAGTGACTACTGACCTGAAAGTAGTTCTTACGGTGAGTCCGGTCAGACACTGGAAAGACGGTGCACAAGGCAATCAGGTGAGTAAATCAACCCTGATATTGGCCCTATCAGAACTGGCCGCTGATTTTGATTTCGCTACCTACTTTCCGGCCTATGAATTGTTCATGGATGATCTTCGCGATTATCGTTTTTACGACGATGATCTGCTCCATCCTGGCCAGCAAGGAATTGCATATGTGTGGTCAAAATTCGCCGGAACCTATTTCGATCAGGGCACCCAGGAGCTAAATAAAAGAATTGAATCTTTACAAAAGAATAGAAACCATCGGCCCCTTAATCCTGAATCCTTGACACATCAAAAATTCGTTGATTCACACAACCAGAAAGTCACTGCCCTTCAGACAGAGTTTCCGGCTATCCCGCGAATTGAAAACCTATTTCTGCCTGACTAATGTCTGGCCAATTCTTCTTCAATCGGATCACCGGTAACAGTAATCAG
>CAYUGX010000299.1:0-5907 GCA_964444375.1 uncultured Porphyromonadaceae bacterium
AAAGACCTAGGCTTGCCCCCGACTTGATAGAGGGACCCATGATCCAGGACCCAGGACCCAAGACCCAAGACCCAGGACCCAAGACCCAGGACCCTAGATCCTCTCGTCTGTCCTATTTTACTACCTTTGTATCGACAATATCCGAACCATGCTGAAGACAATCAAAACCATCACTATAGCATTAATTTGCTGTTTATTACCGATTAATTCCCTTGCCCAGGAGCGACCTAAGGTCGGACTCGTTTTGAGTGGTGGTGGTGCAGCTGGATTGGCCCATATTGGGGTTTTGAAAGTGATTGAAGAAGCCGGCATTCCAATTGACTATATAGGTGGAACATCGATGGGATCCATTGTAGGAGCCCTGTATGCCATTGGATACAGTCCCGATGAGATGGCTAAACTGATTATCGAAAAAGATTGGGAGAAATTATTGTCTGATCAGGTACCTAGAGAAGATCTCACCTTTGAAGTTAAGGAACACCTCGAGAAGTACTTTTATTCGATTCCCATATCTAAAAAAGGTATCGAACTGCCTTCGGGCCTGGTTGCGGGACACAACATTATCAATATGCTTGCTGGTCTGACCTGGCCGGCTTATGATGTCAGAGACTTTTCTGAACTGCCCATCCCCTTTCTGTGCATTGGTGCCGATATTGAAACCGGGGAAGAAGTGGTGCTTAAAACCGGCATCCTACATGACGCACTTCGGGCCTCAATGGCCATCCCCACTGCATTTACCGCTGTTGAGGTGGATAACAGACTGATGATTGACGGTGGATTTATTAATAACTTCCCAGCTGAATACGTGAAGTTGATGGGTGCTGATATTATTATTGGGGTTGATGCACAGCGTGACCTGCGGAGCAAGGCCGAACTCAATTCTATGATATCGATCCTGAAACAGGCCACTGCCCTGGTAAGAAATGAAGCCAATGAGCGAAACAGGGAACTCTGCGATATCCTGATTCGTCCGAGAACCGAAGGTGCATCAACTCTCAGTTTCGGCATGGTGGAAGAAATTGTGGTTAACGGAGAGATTAAGGCAAGAGAACATTGGGATGAACTCAAGGCCATGGGAGATAACCTGAAGCGTATGTTTCCTGATCAACCTATTGAGCGAATAGATCGACGTATAGTAGACTCATTATTCATTCGAGAATTGCGATTCGAAGGCCTCGATGTGATGTCGCAGAAAGATCTATGGGGGATCATCGACCTGCCGTTTCCGGCCTGGCTTACCCCAGATGAAATAACAGCCGGCTTGCAACGCGCATATGGCACGAATTTTTATAACCGAATATCATACCAGATAGACCCGGTTGAAGATGGCAACAGTCTCACGCTGCGCGTAGAAGAGAAAGGGGATGAAGTGACCAATGTTGGACTGCATTTTGATAACCTCTTTAATGCTTCGTTATTGCTTAATACCAATCTAAGGAATATCTGGCGTCGTGGCGACAGGCTCAGTTTTGACTTAACCCTGGGTGAAAACCCACATGTTGGGGCATCGTATTTTTTCTTAACTCACAAGAAGCAGAACTACGGAATAAAAACTGAATACGATCGACTTACCGCATATGAATATCTCAATGGGAATAAGGTCGGCAGCTATATTTACCACGATGTTACCCTCGACCTCATTCTTAAAACGACCTACCGCGATGAATTTGCAGTGAGCACAGGCTTACAGGGAGAATTTGCTTCGATAGCCCCAACCATCAGCATATTTGACTTCTCCACATTTACCTCCCAAATGATCAATTACTACATTGATTTTCAGAAAGACAATTTCAACAAAGTCCCCTACCCGACAAAGGGCGAAAAAGTAGCCATCAACATGAAATTGATTAATAATTTCACAGACAATGGAGTGGAACCGGGCATCGTCTTTCACTACCGGCATCAATCTGCTTTCCCGATGGGATCCCGATGGAGTTTCCAACCCTCAATGCACGTAGGCCTGGCCTTCGGCGACACCATCCCCTATCCCTATCGATCCTATATGGGTGGACTGGGACAATACCACCAGGCTATATTCCCTTTTGTGGGGATGAATTACATGGAAAGGGCTGCCAAACACGCCGCAGTTCTGCGCGCTGATTTGCAATACAACCACAAGGGCAATCACTATTTTCTATGGAGAAACAATATTGCTCAGTCATTCGACACTTTCCAGCAATTCATTGATCCAAAAGAAATCCTGGTCGGAACAGGTTTGACCTATGGCTATGCCACTCCTATCGGGCCCATTGAAGCAACCCTCTTTATTTCAAATAATTCATGGAAACCGGGCTTATTTGTGAATATTGGGTATTGGATCAGATAAGGTTTAGGCTTCTTGCCCCAAGATTAATTGATCATCAGAACTATAGACTGCTCTAGTATATGTTTTACAACACTCTTCTCACATTCGTAATTCGCACGTTACATCCAAGAATCCCTAAATCAGAAACTCCATCAACTCCACCTTATCATTGACGTATTTGCTAAAAAACCCAAGGTCTTTCATTCGCGTCAATAGAGGTTCAAAGTCTTCGGGGTTTTTTAACTCAATCCCAACCAGTGCTGGGCCATTTTGACGGGCGGTTTTCTTCGAATATTCAAAATGCACGATATCATCATCAGGGCCCAATACATCAGCAACGAACTCTTTTAATGCACCCGGTCTTTGGGGAAACCGAACAATGAAATAGTGCTTGAGCTTTTTATACAATAGGGATCTTTCGCGATAATCCGGAAATCGTGCCACATCATTGTTTCCCCCAGAAATGATGACACCAATCCGTTTGCCTTCCAGCTCATCTTTCATGAGCTCCACGGCGGCCAAAGAAAGAGCCCCTGCCGGCTCAGCTACTATGGCATTCTGGTTATATAAAAGTAAAATGATCTTACAGATGAGTCCTTCAGGAACGGTCACGACTTTTTCGAGATAGTCACGACACACGGGGTATGTCAAATCCCCTACCCGACGAACGGCGGCACCATCTGTGAAGGTATCGATTTCTTCAAGAGTCACAACCTTTCCATCCTCGATCGATTGCTGCATCGCTGGAGCACCAGCGGGTTCCACTCCAATAAGTTTCGTAGTCGAAGAATTACTCCAGAAAACAGGACCCATGCCAGCCGCTAATCCCCCACCTCCTATCGGAATGAATAAATAGTCTAATGGTTTCTGTAGATCCTCCAGCATTTCAAGTGCCACTGTTCCCTGTCCCTGCACTATCAGGGGATGATCAAATGGTGGAATCAAAGGCATCCCAAATTCACCTGAGGCTTGAATTGCAGCCGCATTCGACTGGTCAAAAGTATCACCTGTCATCACAACTTTAGTTTGATCGTTCCCATGATATCGAACTTGCCTGACCTTTTGCTTAGGTGTAGTTACTGGCATATATATTCGACAAGGAATATTCAATAGTTTACACGCGTACGCTACACCCTGGGCATGATTCCCAGCCGATGCACAAATCACACCTCTCGCCCGCTCTACATCCGGCAGGGTAGCAATCATATGATAGGCACCCCGTATCTTATATGACCGAACCCCTTGCAAATCTTCTCTTTTTGCATAGATCTCACATCCATACTGCTCGCTGAAATTGGCCAAAAATTCGGTTGGTGTTCGATTGATCACAGGTTTTAAAACCTCGTGGGCCTTTTGGAAGTCGGATAGTTTTAGGTTCATGATCTTACGGTTTTATTGTCACATTTGTGTGGAAAGTCTTTAGTCATAAGTCTTTAGTCTTCAGAAAATCGCAATTTGTAATTGGCACTTCGCATTTCGTATTGGTCTGCCAAAATAGGAAAAATTGGGGATGTGGACTGGGGATTGGGGTTTCGGCCTTTGGCCTGGGATTGGGGATTGAGAAATTGAGTTATTGGGGGACTATGGCTAGGCGAAGGGCTGGGTTGACTTTTCTAACCTCGGCGAAACCGAAGGCTGAGGGGCAGTCAGAAAAATCAATCCAGCCTGGAGCCGGTGACTACTTATATTTGATCGATTAATGGAGATTGTAGAATAACGATTGATGATTTTTCAAATAAAGCACAATGTGTAAGTTATTCGACAATCAGCAACAGTTGTTAGGATGTTATGTCTCAAAAAAACACAGCAAATGCTTAGCTAGCCGGCTTCAAGGTAATTGTGCCATTATCGCCATTTCTTGTGGCATTGATCACGAGCTCTCCCCAATCAATCGATTCAACATCAAACATATCTCCCGTAGCACCTATAAAAATGGAATAGCTTTCTTCTTCATCTGGGTTTTTAATAATCTCAAAAGAGGTAGATAGCATATCCAGTACACCCAACAAACTGGGTTCATCGTCACAGCGTTCACTTCCTGGATAATACTCAAATTTACCGCCCGGGTAAAACTTATAGTGATTATCTACCATACAAGCCCAATCGGGATGGCTAGATATATCACCACCCTGAGCATCGACAATGCTTTCCACTACCCAGTCTACAGGATTTCTCTGCCATTTACCAAAACTCTCAACGCACATCATCATTGTGATAGGATCTGTTTTGATTGAACCACATTCTTTCACCTTCAAAATCCTGGTATATTCATTATGCATATCATCCAATTCTTCCCTAATCTCAGCGACGGTACAAACTGCCTCCAGGTTAAGCCAGTTTGAAACACCTGATTCATCCCTGCAATCAATGAGAAGCGTGAAATCAGAATTGTCATAGTCCCAATAATTGTCTTTAGTAATCCTAAACTTATCACCATGGTTAAAATCATCTAAGGTTTGAAAGAAGCCATGGGTCGGGGGAGTAAAACACCGGTGGGACTCATAGACGTATAGATCACACGATGTCAAAATACTGATTACCAGCAGTGGACCGATAGTCATCAAAAAAGTTTTCAAAATCTTCATTTGGATAAATTGTGATTTATTAATAATCAAGAACGGAAGGCTATCGATGGTTTAGGCACACTCAATAAAGGTAATTGGGATCAGTTTATTTGACAGCAGTTTATTTGTGCTATGCAACATATCAAAAAACACCCGAGTAGCTAAAAACACTGCAATATCCTCCAAACCCCTTTTTTACTATCTTTGGCCCTTCAAATGGACAAACAAGATCTGATTGCCTTGTACCATTCGCACCCGAATATTTCCCGTATTCGGGCATTCCTGCATAAAGAAGGACGTAAAACACTGCATTTAAACGGGCTTCTGGGATCGTCTGCAGCCCTTTTGCTGGCAGCACTGGAAAGCAAACCCAGAACCCGCCTCATTTTGCTGAACGACCGTGAAGAGGCGGCCTATTTTTTTAATGATCTGACTAATTTGGTGGGTAGTCAATATGTGTACTTTTTCCCTTCTAGCTACAAGCGATCTATCCGAATGCAGCAGCTGGATAAAGACAATGTGATGCTACGCACCGAAGTGTTGAATAGACTGGCCAGTCGAAATCACCGTGCCCTCATCATCACCTATCCCGAAGCCATCCTGGAAAAAGTAGTTTCGAAATCGGCACTCAATAAAAACACCCTGACCATGAGGAAGGGTGAAGAACTGAATCTTGATTTCATCACCGAAGTGCTATATGAGTATGGATTCGAGCGAAATGACTTTGTGTATGAACCAGGACAATTCTCAGTCAGGGGTGGAATTATTGATGTCTTCTCCTATTCGGCAGAAAATCCATATCGCATCAATTTCTTGGGCGATGAGATAGAATCAATTCGCAGCTTTGAAGTTGAAACACAGCTCTCTATTCGTAAACACGCGAGTATCTCGGTTGTCCCAAACTTGAATGAGCACCTTGAAGATTCTGCTATTCAAACCATTTTTGACTTCCTGCCGGATGATGCACAATTCTGGTCGCGTGACCTCACTTTCTGCCTGAGCCGAATTGACCAGATTCTGCAAGGCATTGAAGTGAGC
>CAYUGX010000300.1:0-5832 GCA_964444375.1 uncultured Porphyromonadaceae bacterium
CGTTTTGAAGCGCGGTCTGCAGGTTGGTGCGGGCTGTGGCGGCAGCAGCCTCGTGATCGACCTAGCGGGAAGCCAGCCAACCAAGAGTTAGTGGGAAGGTGACTTCAGGATTCTCTGTGGTTTATGGATTACGGGGATCGTGAACAGTTGGAAATCACCAGCCACCAAAATAGTGCCAATGACTCAAGATGTACCAATCAAATGGGTCTGAAATCCACTTTTAGAGCCTTGAATCCCCTCACGAGCCTATCGACACCCCATACCCCTATTGATTTACCCTGCTGAGACACCTCTCGACAGTCCAATTTGAGTTATCCAAATTTCTATGAGGCTACATAATGTAGACAACCCAACTGACATTATGTCAGCAGTCCCAATCACATTACGTGATTCGGTTTGAAAAGAAGACCTTTTCAAAAGCTGAAATTTGTAGTGGAAAATTGAGCTGTAACACTGAGAACAACAGCCGGTGAATTTGGGATGTCATTGGCTACCATTTCATCACGGCTGAGGAAGCGCTGTACACTAACTACAAAACCAGTCACCAAAAAGGCAATAAGGGCCATGAACTTTCCCTTCCGTCCATGGGGGTGGCAATTTGAATTGGCGCCTGGTGAGTACACCTGCCCAAGGGCTACTTGTGGTATTGCTGGCGATTGGAGCAGCTGTGGTCGTGACATGCTGGTTGGGAGGTGATGTAGAGGCCAAAGAACCAGAATGGAGTTATGATCTCAATGACAATATATTGGCAGTAGCGATCTCATCAGATGGAGAGTTCATTGCTGCCGGTAGTGAATCCACAAACGGAAAAGTTTTTATTTTCAATAAAAAAAAGCAATTCACCGATTATGACTCCATTTGTAAATGGGGTCAAAAAGCAAGGTTTGGATTTTTCTGAAGATGGTAAATATCTGGTTGTGGCAAGTGAAAGAGGAGAAGTCTATCTGTTTGACACTTCTACAAAAAGCCAACTTTGGAGATTCTCTAAGACTGATACCAGAGATTGTTATTCGGCTTCGATCTCAGCAGATGGGCAGTACATGGTTGCAGGTTGTGAAGATGAAAAGTTATATTTCTTCAGTAAAAGTAGCTCCACTCCTGTTTGGAATTATACAGCATCAGATGGATTTAAATCAGTAGCAATTTCGTCTGACGGCGAGTATATTGTAGCAGGTTCAGATAATAATATTGTTTACTTTTTTCATAAAGACAATAGCACACCTAAATGGACCGATGAGATTACAACCGATATTGAGTCAGTGGACATATCCTCTGATGGTTCATATGCAGTTGTTGGGGATGAGGGAAATACTCTTTATTTATATTCAAGATCAGGTTCCAATCTCTGGGATGCTGATAATGATAATATTGTACATGGTGTTGCAATATCTGAGGATGGAGATTACATTATTTCGGGAAGTGAAGCATATGAAACTAAGAATGTCTACTTTTATAATCGAAGAAGTAACACACCTATTTGGACATACACAGCTGTAGGTATGATCCAAAGTATAAGTTTATCAAATGATGGGTCGTATGCGAGCGTTGGCACAGGTCACGGTACCAATCAGAAACTGTATTTGTTCAATACTGAGAGTAACACACCCCTTTGGTCTTATCAAATATCCGAAGGAACATTTAATACTGATATTTCAGCCGATGGAAGATATATCGCCGTTTCAACACATAATGCTGATTCTAAGGTCTATCTATTCAACAATAGTGAAATATCTAGACCGAATATCCGGCTCACATCACCCTCCAATAATTCGGTTTCAACAGAAAATCCCACACTTAGGTGGGCATCATATAGTGACGATAGGGATAATCTAACTTACACGCTATACCTAGGGCAGGATAAGAACAATCTTAAAATGATAGCCAATGACATTTCTAATAAATCTTACACAATATCAGGGCTATTGAAAGGCTATCGATACTATTGGAAAGTGAAAGCTAGCGATCCTATCGGGTCAAATATTTCAAATGTGAATAGTTTTGTTGCGGGAGATAGAGCTCCTATCTGGACTCACGATACTGGTGGTATTGTTCGAGAAGTGGATGTTAGTTCTGATGGAAGATACTACGTCTCTGGGAGTCTTGATGATAATAAGGTAATTTTATACGATCGCACTAACCAATCCGTCATCTGGAATTACACTGCCTTATCAAAAATCGAGACGGTAGCCATTTCTGCTAATGGCAATTACGTAGTTGCAGGTGGGTATAATGAACATAGAGTCTATTTCTTTAACCGTAATAGCTCAATTCCATTATGGAACTTTTCCACTGAGTACACTGTTAGGAAGGTGGCGATTTCCGATTCTGGTCAATATATCGCGGTAGCGAGTGATAAGCTATACTTCTTCAGTAAGGAAAATAACACACCACTCTGGTCCTATCAAGCGGGCAATCACATCTACTCTGTCGATATAACACCTAACGGAACTTACATTGTAGCTGGGAGCCTTGATGGTAAAATCTATTATTTCAACAAAGATAACAGTACTCCTATTTGGTCATACAAGTCCGAGGATTCAATTTTTACAGTATCCATTTCATCTAACGGCAACTACATCGTGGGTGGAGGAAAGGATAATAGTGTTTATCTATTCCATAAAAATAGTAACGCCACACTCTGGAGTTATGCTACAGACTATTGGGTAGTCTCCACGGCGATTTCTAGTGATGGGAACCATATCACGGTTGGCAGCTATGATAGTTACCTCTATCTATTCAATAAAAGTAGTAACCAATCAATATGGAAGTATGAGACTGGAGGACGAGTATTATCTGTCTCATTCTCACTCAATGAGAAATATATTGCTGCAGCTGGGCAAGATTACCGCACATACTGTTTCGAGAGAGATAGCGGTTCCATAATTTGGAGCCACAAATCCAATAGATCAAGCAGTTCAGCGAAGATATTTGAAAATGGAAAGTATCTCGTGTCTGGATCTAGCAATGGTGAGGTATTACTCTTCGATGCAAATGCGCCTCCGAAAACCAATTTAATGTCCCCGAGCGACGGGGTGAGTTTGTATCAAAATTACGTGAATCTTTCTTGGGAAGTATTTGATGAGGATCCCACTGACGTGACTTTCGATGTATTCTTTGGAAATCAGAGTGATCCCACAAACCTTGAAGCAAACAATATCACAGAAGACTATCTATTGATTGAAAACCTAAGGATGGGAGAAACCTATTATTGGAAAATCATAAGCTGGGATGGAGTCAACAAGAACATCTCGGCAGAATGGAGTTTTTCAATCAAGCTCGTCCCTCAGTGGACTTATGATACAACTAGCGATGTAATGTCAGTAGCACTATCAAGCAATGGAGCTTTCATAGTCTCTGGCACATCGAATGGACTGTATCTTTTCAATAATAGTGGTGAACAACCAGTATGGAGTTACAACACTGGTAGCAGTGTGTACTCGGTTGCTATCTCTGCTAGGGGTGAATACTTAGTCGCAGGCTGTGATGACGATAAAATATATCTATTCTCACGAAATAGTTCAACTCCAATCTGGAATTATACTACCGGAGCTAATGTAAGGTCAGTTGCCATTTCTGCGGATGGAAGTTATATTGTTGCAGTTGGATCTGAGAATACCATTTATCTATTTCATAAAAGCAGTAGTACGCCCCTATGGACTTATACAACAGGACAAACCATGGAAACGGCTGCTATATCAGCCGATGGCGAATATCTTGTTGTGGGTACAGTAGCATCTGATAGTAAAGTTCATCTTTTTCATAAGGATAGCAACACACCTCTTTGGACTTATACGGGTAATGATGGCGTTCGAGATGTTGTCATTTCTGCAGATGGTGAATATATTTTTGCGTGTTTTGGCGACAAGAAGGTTAGCTTATTTCATCAAGATAGTTCAACACCTCTTTGGACTTATAATACCAATGGTGGCTTCTCCCATCCTCTCCGTTCCGCTGGGATCTCTGCTGACGGGAAGTTCATAGCTGTTGGTAATACTGAAGATGACAATCGAGTTTATCTTTTCGAGCGGAGTAATAGTACTCCAGTATGGTACTACGAAGGTTCTAACAACATTTACTCTGTCTCAATATCAGCTGATGGAAACTATATCACTGCAGGTACAGTTGATAACAAAATACTTCTCTTTGACAAGAATAGCAAAATTCCACTATGGACTTATACCACAGGAAACCAAATGATGGGGGTTTCCATATCGGCTGGAGGGGAGTATTTGGCAGGAGCTTGCCTAGACGATAATGTCTATTTTTTCAATAATTCTCTCGTCGATCAACCTACCATTGTTCCCTATTCACCAATAGAAAACGCATTGGTTACTCTACCGATGGAAATACGATGGTTTGCTGCCAGTGAGGATCCGGATAATATGACCTTTGATGTTTACTTAGACAAGAGTCGTAATCCTACAACGATCGTTGCAGAAGACATTCAGACATTCAGCTATGCCATCAATGATCTTGATCGTGGTTCTCAATATTATTGGAAAATAGTTGCCAAAGACTCGATTGGAAGCAATACATCGACTATCATGAATTTCTACTACTCTGTGATTATTGTTGATATAAATGGCAAGGGTAATTACACCAGAATCCAGGATGCCATCAACGCATCATCTGATGGTGACACAATAGTGGTATTGGCCGGGACCTACAACGAGAATGTCATCATCAACAAAAGAGTCAATTTAATCGGAAACGGAGTAACAACGACTATTATCAATGGTGGTGGTAATGGTGATACCGTCTACATTTCAGTAGATAGAGTGAATGTAAGTGGTTTTAACATCACAAATGGTGGAGGTTATGGTATTAATGTTCGTTCTAGTTATAATACAATCAGTGATAACATTATCACATTAAACAATTATGACTCTGGTATTTACTTGTATTATTCAATTAATAACACCATCAGTAGAAACACAATATTATCTAACTTCAATAATGGAATAGAAATTAGGTCAAGTTCAAATAACAACACTATTATTAATAATAGTATCTCGAATAATGAGAATGGTATTATTATTGTAGAGGCTATTACCAACACGCAAATCATTGGTAATGCTATTGAATCAAACAACGTGTATGGAATACACATTTATTATTCCTCAAGTAACAACAATACAATCGACAACAATACTATCTTTGGTAATGATAATGGAATATGTCTCGGTTCTTCATATGATACCATTATTAGGAATAATATTACGCAAAATAACTATAGAGGTATATGGCTCGTTACTGATAGTAATAATATAACTATCACAGAAAACGATATAAAATCAAATTATTTGTACGGAATAGATATTTATCGCTCTACCAATAACAACATCACTTATAATAATATATCAAACAATTCGGACTATGATTTGTATCTTTTTGAATCAAGAAATATTATTGTAATCAATAGTACATTTTCGAGCTTATATCTTGATCAGGACTCGATTTTGATTATAAAGAACTACCTAAGTGTGAAAGTTGTTACCCGGCAATCTCGTCCACTCCAAAATGCAGATATTCAAATCAAAGACAATAGTAAGGTGATATACGCAACTGAATGGTTTGACGGCAATGATCCCAAAACCAACCAGGATGGTCAGATTATTAATTTACTAATAACTGATAGAATCTATAGCCAAGGTGGTATGGTTGAAAATATCACAGTAATCGAAGTTCTGTATGAAATTACTAAAGCAAGTCTAGAAGCTGATATGAGCTCCAGCCACATTGAGATAATTACCCTTGGACTTAGTATTATTGATATTGATGGAGGTGACGATTACACAGATCTACAGGATGCACTTGATGGTGCCCTGCCAG
>CAYUGX010000301.1:0-5800 GCA_964444375.1 uncultured Porphyromonadaceae bacterium
AACATTGCCACCGGAGTAGTTAAGCGGGCTCAACTGAGTGGGTTCGCCAATTATTGCCGGGATGTTGATGGACTGCAAGCAACAGGATTTGCTAATATTGCAACAGGAGTGAATACAGGCCTTCAAGTTTCAGGTTTTATTAATTACGCAACTGAACTGGATGGCTATCAAATCTCTGTTTTCAACGTCTGCGATACAGTTAAAAGTGGGACACCTTTTGGTGTATTCAGTTTTGTTCGCCGCGGGTTTCATGAATTTGAACTCGGTGTCAATGAACTATTCTGGTTAAATGCTTCATTTAAAACAGGTACCCATCGGTTTTATAATATATTCTCTACAGGGATAAATACCAACTGGGGCTATGCTGGTTATGGCCTGGGAACACAATTCAGACTAGGCGAGAGGCTATCCCTTGGAATTGAACTGAGCAGCCAGATTATATCTAATTTGGCTTTTAGCGAATTGATTGGTAACCAGAATCGCCTGCTGGCCAGTCTGAACATCCGCCTAGCCAAGCATCTGGCTGTGGTGATAGGACCTAGCGTCAACCTATTGGTGTCTTCACCAAAAACAGGTCAGCTCGACCTGCCATTGGTATTATTCCGTCCTTTTACTAACCAGATGGTGGGAGGCTCAAACCTGATTGCTTGGCCAGGACTTCAATTTAGTATCCGCATTTGATTTTTTTCTGATTGCGAATAGGGGTTTACTCACCCTGGACTGTCTTCTATTTGACAAGACAAGTTAAACCGTATACTATAACGAAAATGAATAAAAAAATGATCTCAAAACTAATGATTGCTTTGGCCATCACCTTTGTTCTTACCCCTCAGGTTTGGTCACAGGATCAAGAAGATTACCAGGAAGATATGCTACATGTCAGCCTGATTACCCCCATCAGTACAAGTGGGTTTGATTCATGGAAAACCATTAATCACGTTTCACTTAATTTACTTGCCGGATTCTCAGGTGGTCTCGAGGGCATTGAGTTGAGCGGTTTCTCGAATGTGCTGCGCTGGGATATGCATGGTATTCAACTGGCGGGCTTTTGCAACAATACATTTGGACATGCCAAGGGTATTGAGGCAGCTGGATTTTATAATTATAACCACAAAGACATGATGGGCGCACAAATTTCGGGGTTTACCAATCTTTGCATGGGCCAGGTGAAAGGTATTCAGGCTTCTGGGTTCAGCAACCATTCATGGGGTACAACTTTTGCCCAATTGTCGGGATTTGCCAACACCAGCATGGGGCCAGTAACAGGATTGCAAGCCACTGGTTTCGTGAATTTTGCCCGCGGTGAATCCAGGGGTGGGCAAGTTGCCGGATTTGCCAATGTTTGTTTGGGAACCGTAAAGGGTGTACAAGCTTCAGGATTCATAAATTATGCCAAGAAAGTGCATGGTCTCCAACTGGGTTTCATTAATGTGGCTGATAGCATTGACCGAGGCATTGCAATTGGTTTTCTCAGTTTTGTGAAAGATGGCTATAAAGTGCTTCAGCTTGGTGGTAATGAAACGCTGTTTGGCGAGGTATCTTTTAAAACCGGTGTACCTCGTTTTTATAATATCATTTCGCTTGGTGGAACCTTGCGTAACAACACCCTGAAATATGGTTGGGGTTATGGTGTGGGTACCACCGTACCCGTTTTTAATCGCCTAACCATAAATGTAGAATTGATGTCTTACCACTTGAATGAAGATTGGTGGTGGAGCAATCACCTCAATTTATTAAACCGGGCAAACCTTACAGCTGATTTCAGATTAACTAGAAAGTTCAGTGTATATGCTGGTCCGGCCTGGAATGTGTGGGTGACCGATACCCGGGGTGATAATGGGATGGATCCCTCATTTGTTGATTGGGCAGTCTATGACCGAACTGATCGTAGAACCCGTGTCATGATGTATCCCGGACTCCAAGCAGGTGTGCGTGTGGCTATTGACTAAAGCGTTCTCGATGTACTACCTGTCCATCAACATCGCAGTGTTCGAACAGAATAAACGGTAACCCGTTTTCTTGATAAACCCTTCCGTGAAGATAACCGCCTTTGACCCGTAAAAAACGGTGTTCGGGGCGGTTATCTGATTGTTGCCATCCGCCTGCATGTTGGTCAGTTCCTGCTCCGGTGCCAAATTCCCAAAGATGAGTTTGTGGCCAATGGGTGACATACTGCCAATGTCGATCACCGTTGCACAGAAAAATATTGTCGAACCGATTGAGATATTCTCGAATCTCGTCACCCTCATAAGCATATCTGCTATTCGAGTAGTTGTCGTTTTTATTTAGTCGATCTGGCCCAAGAATTGGACCCGGACTGATGATGAGTTTGTAGGTGGCATTCGATTCTTTTAGCGTTTTGAACAACCAGTGCTTTTGGTCTTGCCCCCAGATGGTCTTGTCTGGGCCATCCGGCAGTGAATTTTTTGTGCGGTAATTACGACCTTCCATGAGCCATATTTGCAAATCTTTACCCCACCGAATGGTTTTATAATGGGTGTCATGCCTCGGAAACTGCACATCATCAAAGATTTGTAATCCTCGATCAAAACTGACAGTACCATATCTCATTCCCGGATAACAATCGTTACGAAGTACATCGTGATCATCTTTCATAAAATACGAGGTGGTGTTTGAATAAAAATCTCGCTGGAAGGGGAGGGCAAATAAACGATCCCATTTGAAATACATTAAGTCTTCAGTCATGGCCCAGGGCGCGATTTTATCGTAATATTCAATATCTCCTGTATGCACAAAGAAGTCGGGTTGGTGCCGATCCATCGCTGGGTAGATGCGATGGCCCCCCAGTGAATCATCTCGTCGAATGTAGTCGTGGCAGGTCACAATACAAAAGTTAATCTCTTTGCTGGTGTCCTCGTCGGGTGGGGTGTTGAATGCACCCTCAATGCTGGTGAAAGCCTCAGACTGAGCGTTTAACCGCGAAAACGCAGTCACGCGATACTCGGTGTTGGGTGACAGGTCATCCAATTGCCATTGAATCGTATAATTCTTATCCTGGTCAACTTCGGTCCAGTTTATTTCAATTCTGTTTTCTGGAATACCTATCGGATGGTAGACGAGTTTAACCTCACCAGGAGAGCCTGGACAAGCACCTTCCATGTCGTTGAGTGTAAGCCCCTCAGGTATTTGTGCCGCATGAATGCTATCCGGATGGCCTAATTTATCAAGTTCACGGGCTCGTTTTTGATTTATGGGCAGAAAGCGGCTACCCTCACGATTTAACTCTGGATTTTGTGTCAGACGTGTCCAAATCACAATACTTGTCTGATCGGCCCATCCGTTGTGAATGCCGTTGCCGAAATAAGGACCTGATGTTGTACCGTTCTGACAACTGATTCCGGTAAGGATCATTGTCATAACAAGCAGGATGTTTAGCAGCTGGTTTCTCATCCCATAAAGGTAATGATCAGCTGCCAGAATACCAGTTGAAACCCGTACTTTAATCTTCTGTTACAAGCTCGGTTTGTTGCACAAATAGTCCATCAATTTGGGCCAGTATTTGCTGGTCGGTGAAGTGACGGCCCTTAATTGCGGCTGATGGACAAGCAGCTACGCAAACACCACAAGCTTTGCACAAAGCGCTAATGATATTGCTATTCTTTTCTTCTTCAACATACTCGATGGCACTAAACGGACAAAGGGTGTTGCAAACTCGACATCCAGAGCACAGATCTTTATCTACTTCGGAGTATACCGCATCAACCTCAATCTTTCCTTTTGAAATTTTAGCCAGAATTCGGGCGGCTGCTGCTCGGGCCTGGGCAACCGTGTCGGGAATATCTTTGGGAGCCACGCATGTTCCTGCAATAAAAATACCATCCGTTGTTGTGGCCACAGGTTCAAGTTTGGGATGACTTTCAATGAACCAGCCATCTTTATCCTGACTGATATTCACGAGATGAGCAATCTCAGAGGCATCATCACGTGCTTCCATACCAACCATAAGGACAACCAGATCGGCAGGAATCTCTATGACCTCGCCTGAGAGTTTTTCATTTACCTGAATCAGCATTTCACAATCATCTTTTGGGCCAGCTAAATGAATAACAGGACGGTCTCCTTTTTCATACATCAGGAATAGAGTCTTTGCTTCTGACGATTTACGATAGAAGTCTTCATGACCTTTACCGAAGGCATGCATGTCAATGTAAATATCAGAAATATAGGTGTCTGGGTTTGCAGATTTTATCTCGTGAACGTATTTCAGAGCGGTCATGCAACACACTCTGGAGCAATACGCATGAAACTCTTTATTTCTGCTCCCAACGCAGTGAATGACGGCCACATACTGTGGTACTGTCCCTTGTTTGGTTTCTATTTTACCCGCTCTAATCATTCGCTCCAATTCAAAGGAGGTTATCACATTGGGTAGCTTTCCATATCCATAATGGGTAACTCGACCTGCGTCAAATTCTTGATATCCTGTACAGATAGCTACATTTCCGATTTTCACTTCTTTGCCGGCTTCTTCATCCTCTGCATGTCCATTACTTGGACTAATTGTTGCAGTGAAATTGCCTAAATAGCCAGTCAGATTGGTCAACTTGGATTCGGTAAATAGTTCAATCGACTCATTGTTATGAATTCTGGATATCCGTTCTGTCACTAAGTCTCTTGCAGAATACAGATACGGGGCGGTCAGGTCAACCCGGGCTAAATTTCCACCCAGGTGACTGTTCTTTTCGACCAGAAATACTTTGTGACCAGCATCAGCTAGTTCAAGGGCAGTTGTCATACCGGCAATACCCGCACCCACAACTAAAACTTGTGGGTTCATATCTACTGTCATGCTTTCAAGCGATTCATGCAGGGCCACACGACGAACAGCTGCAATAATCAAATCAGTTGCTTTCTCAGTCGCTTCCAGTGCGTTATCATGAACCCAGCTGCACTGTTCACGGATGTTGGCCATTTCGAAAAGGTACTGGTTTAACCCCGCCTTTCTAAGTGCCGCCCTAAACGTTCGCTCGTGCATATTGGGGCTGCAAGCTCCGACAACGATCCTATTGAGTTGATGTTCTTTTATGTCCTGAACAATCATTTCCTGGCCGGGATTGGAGCACATGTATTTGTAATTTCTGACTAATGCCACATCTTGAACTTTTTCGATGTGCTGTTTGACGGTTTCAACATCAATCATTTTGGCGATATTGGTTCCGCATGAGCAGATGTAAACTCCGATTCTAAGGTTTTCCATGATCTTAACCAATTAATTGTATGTTACAGATAAGGCTGGTAATTCTTTATCGTGCAGCAGTATTGCTTCTCTTCTAACAGCAGCAAAATACATGGCCACTGGCCGGTAAACCAGATGGGACCACTTGCTAAATGGCATACGTAATAACCAGGGAACAACGGCCATGAGATGAACCACATAGGTTACATTAGCCCATTCAAGCAGTCCAAAACGGTGAAAGAGGTGTTGCAGTATTCCAGTAACAGTAATGATGAGCAAAAAAACGACAAACACCCAATCGGTGCTGTGTGTTTTTTTGTATTGTACGTACGTTTTTTTCATGCGATGTCGGATAAAGTAGATGCAGCCAATTAGTAATCCGACACTGGCCAGATACCCGAAAGCGTGGATATACCAATCGATCTCAGGTCCTTTCTGCATTCGTTCAATGAACACCATCACCAATGGTATCATGATTATATATCCAAGGGCTAGACTGACGTGAACCAACCAGGGCATAAACACTCTGGTTTCACGTTTATGATCACATTCAGCATATCGTTTTTGAGTTCTATCCTCATCAATAGAATCAATTAAGTCATG